>NZ_PSWH01000021.1:0-60713 GCF_002932105.1 Rathayibacter sp. AY1C1
TCCGGGAGGGTCGGGGCGGGGGGTTCCGAGTGTATCGACGCGGGCCGGGCGCCCGGTGGGAGCGCGCACCGCGTCGGCTCGGAACGCGCCGAGCGCCCAGCGGGGGAACGGGCGCCCGGCGGGGGTCAGTGCGCGAGCAGCTCGCGCACCCGCGGGATGACCTGCGTGCCGTAGAGCTCGATGTTGCGCATGATCGCCGGGTGCGGCAGCGTCCCGGCGCTGTACTTGAGGTCGAAGCGGTCGATGCCCAGGGCCTCGACCGTTCGCGCGATCTTCCGGGCGACCGTCTCGGGCGAGCCGAGGTGGATGGCGCCGTCGGGGCCGGCCTCCTCCTCGAAGCGCTCGCGGGTCATCGGGGACCAGCCGCGCTCGCGGCCGATGGCGTCCATCATCGCCTTGTGGTGCGGGAAGTACAGCTCGCGCGCCTCCTCGTCGGTGTCGGCGACGAAGCCGGGCGAGTGCACGGCGACCGGGAGGCGGGGCTGCTCGAGCTGGTCGAGCGCGCGGCCGAAGAGGTCGACGTAGGGGCGGAAGCGGGCCGGCGAGCCGCCGATGATCGCCAGGACGAGCGGGAAGCCGTACCGGGCGGCGCGGACGACCGACTCGGGGCTGCCGCCGACGCCGATCCAGGTGCGGAGGGTGCCGTTGTCGAGGGTCGGGTAGACGCTCTGCTCGGTGAGCGCGGGGCGGGTCGTGCCCTGCCAGGTGACCGGGCCGCCCTGGATCAGGGCGTGGAAGAGGTCGAGCTTCTCCTCGAAGAGGACCTCGTACTGCGCGAGGTCGTAGCCGAAGAGCGGGAAGGATTCGGTGAAGGAGCCGCGGCCGAGGATGACCTCGGCCCGGCCGCCGGAGAGTCCGTCGAGGGTGGCGAAGCGCTGGTAGACGCGCACCGGGTCGTCCGAGGAGAGGACCGTCACGGCGGAGCCGAGGTGGATGCGCTCGGTGCGGGCCGCGATGGCGGCGAGCACGACGTCCGGTGCGCTCACGGCGAAGTCGGCGCGGTGGTGCTCGCCGATCCCGAAGAAGTCGATGCCGACCCGGTCGGCCAGGACTCCCTCCTCGACCACGTCGCGGAGGACCTGGCCGTGCGGCAGCGGGGCGCCGTCGGGGCCGGCGGTGACGTCGCCGAACGTGTCGACGCCGAACTTGACTTCATGCATACTCATGGACTTCTGCAACCTCCGGGGGTCGACGGCTATTCCTGCGAGCGGGGTCCGACGTCCCCGGGCAGGAGCGCGTCGGAAGAGACGATCCCCGCCTCGAGCGCCGGCTCGCGGTAGGCGCGCCCGAGCGAGGCGACGGTGTCGTGCGCGTTCAGGCCGCTCGGGTTTGGCAGCACCCAGAGCGGCGCGCCCGCCACGTCCTCCTCCTGCCTGCCCTGCACCGCCCTGCGGCGTCCGAACGCGATCCGGTAGGCGGTGATGCCGACGACCGCGACGGCCCGGGGCCGCACCCGCTCCACGGTGGCGACCAGCCGCTGAGCGCCCTCGCGCAGCTCCTCCGCGGTCAGCTCGTCGGCGCGGGCGGTCGCCCGGGAGGCGAGATTGGTGATGCCGACGCCGCGGGAGACGAGCTCCGCGCGGTCGGCGGCGCTCATCCCCTCGGACACGCGCGGCGCGCGCTCGAGGATCCCGGCCGCGACGAGCGCCGGGTAGAAGCGGTTGCCGGGGTGGGCGAAGTGCGCGCCGGTGGCGGCGGTCCACAGTCCCGGGTTGATGCCGACGAAGAGGAGCCGGACGTCGTCGCCCAGCAGGTCCTCGACGGTGCGGTCCTGGAACGCTGCGAGCTCGGCGCGGGTGAACGGCATGCGACCATCCTGCCGCGGCGCAAGTCCTCTCGGCACGGGGTCGCCGGTGCCAGCATGGAGGCATGACGAACGCATCCCAGGACCACCCGATCCAGCACGGCAGCGACGACGCGCAGCTCGACGAGAAGCTGCGCGGCGTGCTGCTGCAGGTCGCCGGCGACGCCGAGCTGCGACCGGAGGAGGACGTCGAGACCCTGCTGCGCCAGCGCCTGCGCGACACGCGGATCTCGATCTCGGACGAGGCGATCCCGGGGCTCGCCAAGCGCATCCCCGGCCTCATGCAGCGCGGGGGCGGCGACGTGAACCCCGGGGCGCACTAGCCCCGAGGGACGGACGCGGGCCGAGCGGCCGCTCGGACCCGCGCCTGCCCGCGCTACTCGGGGACCGCCGGGCCCTTGCGGTGGTGGTCGAACACCAGGCTCGTGCGCGTCGAGGCCACCGCCGGGTTCGCCGAGAGGTTCGAGACCACGAAGTCCCGCACGTCGCTGGAGTCGCGGACCGCGACGTGGATGATGAAGTCCTCCGAGCCGCCGAGGAAGAACACCTGCACCACCTCGGGCAGCGCGCGGATCTCCTCCGCGAAGCGCGTGATCGCCTGGCGCTGGCCGACGCGGATGCTGACGCTGATCAGCGCCTGCAGGGTCAGGCCGAGCGCCGCCGGGTCGAGCTCGGCGGTGAAGCCGGTGATGACGCCGCGCTCGACGAGGCCCCGGACGCGTGCGACGCAGGTCGACGGGGCGATGCCGGCGCGCTCGGCGAGCCGGCTGTTGGGCGTCCGCGCGTCTGCGCGGAGGAGGCGCACCAGGGTCCGGTCGACCGGATCCAGGTCGTCGAGGTCGTGCAGATCCTTCGGTGGCATGCGCCCGCTCCCCCACTCCGCCGACGAACCTTCGGCCCGTGCGGTGACTTCCGACCGATTATGCGGAATTCCTCCGCCCCGGGCACGATCTTCGCACGATGGGGGCAGAGCCGGTGCAGGATCGGCGCCCACCGCCCGCCCCGCGGGCCGCAGCGAAGGAGCCGCCGTGCGCGTCGGGATCCCCACCGAGATCAAGAACAACGAGAACCGGGTCGCCGCCACTCCGGCCGGCGTCCACGAGCTGGTGCGCCGCGGACACGAGGTCCTGGTCGAGGCCGGCGCGGGCCTGGGCTCCCGCGTGTCGGACGACGACTTCCGCCGCGGCGGCGCCCGCGTCGTCGACGGGCCCGACGAGGTCTGGGGCGAATCCGAGCTGGTCCTCAAGGTCAAGGAGCCGATCGAGGCCGAGTACCCGCGGATGCGCCGCGACCAGGTGCTCTTCACCTACCTCCACCTCGCCGCCTCCCGCCCGTGCACCGATGCGCTGCTCGCCGCCGGGACGACCTCCATCGCCTATGAGACGGTCCAGCTGGACGACCGGCGGCTGCCGCTGCTCTCGCCGATGAGCGAGGTCGCCGGGCGCCTGTCGATCACGGTCGGCGCGTACCACCTCATGAGCGCCGTCGGCGGACGGGGCACGCTGCTCGGCGGGGTCCCCGGCACTCCGAAGGCGAAGGTCGTCGTGATCGGCGGCGGCACGGCCGGCGAGCACGCCGCGGCCAACGCCCTCGGCATGGGGGCCGACGTCACGATCGTCGACCTCTCGCTCCCCCGCCTCGCGCAGCTCGAGAACCGCTTCCAGGGCGCGATCCAGACCCGCGCCTCCTCGGCCTACGAGATCGCCGCGCAGCTGGCCGACGCCGACCTCGTGATCGGATCCGTCCTCATCCCGGGCGCCAAGGCGCCCAAGCTGGTGACCGACGAGATGGTCGCCACGATGAAGCCGGGCTCGGTGCTGGTCGACATCGCGATCGACCAGGGCGGCTGCTTCGAGGGCTCGCGTCCGACCACGCACGACGACCCGGTGTTCCCCGTGCACCGGAGCGTCTACTACTGCGTCGCGAACATGCCCGGCGCCGTTCCCGAGACCTCGACCCGCGCGCTCACCAACGCGACGCTCCCCTACGCGCTCGCGCTGGCCGACCGCGGGTGGCGGGCCGCCCTGGCCGCCGACCCGGCGCTCGCCCGCGGCCTGAGCACCCACGACGGCCGGGTGACGAACACCGCCGTCGCCGCGGCCTTTGACCTCCCGGCCGTGCCGGTGGAGTCGCTGCTGCTCTAGGCGCCCGCGGACGCGAGGCCGAGCCCCCCGAGGATCTCGGCGATCTCCTCCTCCGGAGCGCCGCCCACGTCGACCGTGACGTGGAGCTCGTCGTCGCCGAGGGGCTCGAGCGCCTCGAACTGCGAGTCGAGCAGCGTGGTCGGCATGAAGTGGCCGACCCGCGAGGCGAGCCGCCCGGCGATACGGTCCCTCGATCCCGCGAGGTGCGCGAAGACGAGGTCGTCGCGGCGCAGGACGTCGCGGTAGCGGCGGCGCAGGGCCGAGCAGGTCACGACGACCGAGCCGCCCGCGGCGATCCGCTGGTCCACCACGCGGGCGATCTCGGCAAGCCAGGGCGCCCGGTCCTCGTCGGTCAGCGGGATGCCGGCGTGCATCTTGTCGACGTTCGCCTGCGGGTGCAGGTCGTCCCCCTCGAGGAACTCCCAGCCGAGTCGGCGCGCCAGGAGCGACGCGACGGTCGACTTGCCGCTGCCGGAGACGCCCATGACGACGACGGCGCGGACGGGGACGGTGGGAAGAGCGGTCATCAGATACCTCCTACGAAGAGACCGATCAGGAGGACCCCGGCGAGCCCGGTCACCGAGACCAGGCACTCCATCACGGTCCAGGTCTTGAGCGTCTGGCCGATGCTGAGCCCGAGGTACTCCTTCACCAGCCAGAACCCGGCGTCGTTGACGTGCGACAGGAACACCGAGCCGGCGCCGATCGCGAGCACCATGAGGGCGACCATCGGCCCGTCCATGGTCTCGGTCAGCGGCTGGAGGATCCCTGCGGCGGTCACGGTGGCGACGGTCGCGGAGCCGGTGGCGACGCGGATCACGACGGCCACGAGCCAGGCGAGCAGCAGCGCCGAGGCGCCGCTCCCCTCCGCGAGCTGGGCGACCACCCCGCCGATCCCGGTGTCGACGAGGATCTGCTTGAAACCGCCGCCCGCGCCGACGATGAGCAGGATGCCCGCGATCGGCGGCAGCGAGCTCGAGAGCGAGGCCTGCAGCTCGGTGCGGTTCATCCGGCCGCCGCGTCCGAGCAGGACCAGACCGGCCAGAAGCGCGATCCCCAGCGCGATGGTCGGTGTGCCGAGGAAGTCGAGGGCGCCCTTCCAGGCGTCCGTGGATCCGGGGGCCGCGATGTCGGCGATCGCCTTGCCCAGCATCAGCACGACCGGCAGCAGGATGCTCGCGACGGCGGCGGCGAAGCCCGGGCGGTGCTCGCGCGTCTCGCCCGCGCCCTCGCCGAAGAGCGGCGGCGTCTCCACCGGCGCCCAGCGGGCGGCGACCCGGCCGAAGAGCGGGCCGGCGACGACGACGGTGGGGATCGCGACCAGGACGCCGAACGCGAGGGTCACGCCGAGGTTCGCGCCGAGCGCGTCGATCGCGACCAGCGGTCCGGGGTGGGGCGGGACGAGGCCGTGCATCACCGAGAGGCCGGCGAGCGTCGGGATCGCCACCTTCATCAGCGGCAGACCGCTCCGGCGGGCGACCAGGATCACGACCGGGATCAGCAGCACGAGCCCGACCTCGAAGAACATCGGCAGCCCGATCAGCGCGCCGACGAAGCCCATCATCCAGGGCAGCGCGCGAGTGCTCGAGCGGGCGATGAGGGTGTCCACGATGCGGTCCGCGCCGCCCGAGTCGGCGAGGAGCTTGCCGTACATCGCGCCGAGGCCGATGAGGATGCCGACGCCGCCCATGGTGTTGCCGAACCCCAGCGCGAAGCTGGCGACCGCGTCCGCCGCCGCCACCACCGCCGGGCAGGCGCAGCTGATCCTCGCCGCCGTCGTCGGCATCGCCGTGATCGTCGTGCTGATCACCTGGCTGAAGCTGCACCCCTTCGTCTCCCTGCTGATCGGAGCGCTGACCACGGGCCTGATCGCGGGGCTGGCGGCGGCGCGGAGGGCGGGGAGGAGGGTCGGTGTCATGAGCGTCCTTGGTCGAGCCGACGGCCAGCGGCCGGCTTTTGTCCGACATAACCTGCGTGTGTCCCGATCATGCCCGAAGATCGGCCGGGGCGCGACTCCGGCGATGGCAGGATGACCGCATGCCCGCGCCGACGCCCTCGCTGCACCACTCGGTGCTGGACGAGCTCGGCTCGCAGATCGTGCGCGGCGAGCTCGCGCCGGGCACCACCTTCAGCGCCGACGAGCGTGCGGAGCGGCGCGGGGTCTCCCGCTCGGTGATGCGGGAGGCGGTGCGCGTCCTCGAGACGCTCGGGCTCGTGACATCCCGCCGCCGCGCGGGGACGCGGGTCCAGCCTCCGGAGTGCTGGAACGCCCTGGACACGCGGGTCGTCGCATGGGGACTGGACGGCCCGGACCGGCGGCGCCAGCTGCACCAGCTCAGCGAGCTCCGACTCGGGGTGGAGCCGCTCGCCGCAAGGCTCGCAGCGGCGAACGCGACCGAGGAGCAGCGGCGGGCGCTCACGGAGGCGGGCGACGCCCTCTCCACCCACTCCCGCGCAGCCGACCAGTCCGCCTACCTCGCCGCCGACACCGCCTTCCACCGCTCCCTCCTGGCCGCGTCCGGCAACCGGATGCTCGCGCAGCTGGGCGATCTGGTCGCCGAGGTCCTCGCCGGCCGCACCCGCAACGCGCTCATGCCGCGCGAGGCCGACTCCACCGCGGTGCGGCTGCACCGGGCGGTGGCCGCCGCCGTCGCCTCGGGCGACGCGGACGCTGCGGAGGCCGCGATCCGGGCGATCGTCGAGGAGTCGGACCGGGCGGTGCAGGAGAGCTGACGGGGTTGCACCCCCGCTGCGCCGCGCGCACAGTGGAGCGCATGGTCGAGGGATACACGTCCGCGCAGGTGCGGGCCGCCGAGGCTCCGCACCTGGCCCGGCGGGAGCCGCTGATGCAGCGCGCCGCCGACGGCCTCGCCCGCGAGCTGCGTCTCGTGCTCGCCGGGCGCTCCGACCGCTCCCGTCCGGGCTCGGTGCTCGTCCTGGTCGGTCCGGGCGACAACGGCGGTGACGCGCTCTACGCGGCCGCCGAGCTCTCCTCCTCCGGAATTGACGTCGTCCTCGTCCTCACGGCCGAGCGGGTGCACCGCCGGGGCCTCGCCGTGGCGCTCGACGAGGGCTGCGGGCAGGTGCCGGCCGACGACGCGCCCGGCCTCGCCGCGGCGGTGGCGCGGGCGGATGTCCTGGTCGACGGGATCCTCGGCATCGGAGCGACGGAGCCCGCGCTGCGGGGACGGCCGCGCGTCGTCGTCGAGGCGGTGCTCGACGCGCTGGAGCGGCGGGCCGAGCGCCCGGTGGTCGTCGCGGTCGACCTGCCGAGCGGCGTCCATCCCGACGACGGGTCGGTCCCCGATCCCACCGTGCTGCGCGCCGATGTGACGGTCGCCTTCGGCGCGATCAAGGCCGGTCTGCTGCTGCCTCCGGGCGACTCCTACGCGGGCCGTCTGCGCCTGGTCGACATCGGCCTCGGCCCGGACCTGGCCGGAGTGGAGCCCGCGGTCCGCGAGTGAGCGAGCGGCTCAGGAGGGAGCGAGGAGGTGCGCCTTCTCGGGGTGCTGCTCGAACCACTGCCCGACGTACCAGCACATCGGCACGACGCTCCGCCCGCCGGCGGCCTCGATGTCGTCGACGGCGAAGGAGACCAGCTCCCCTGCGAGCCCGCGGCCTCGGAAGGGCGGGGTCGTGAAGGAGCGGACGAGGGAGACGCTGCCGGGCGCCTCGCGGTAGTCGAGGACGCCCACCAAGGCGCCGTCGAGGTGGAGCTCGTAGCGCGACGCGTCGTCCGCCCGGCGGAAGTCCTTGGCCATGCCTCCAGAGTAGGACGGCCAGGACGGATCAGGCCTCGTCGCCGAGCATCTCGCCGTCGACGTAGAGCCAGCGACCGTCCTCGCGCAGGAAGCGGCTGCGCTCGTGCACGAGGCCTGGGCCGGCGGGCGAGCGGTAGGAGGCGCGGAACTCGACCAGGCCCTCCTCGTCGCCCTCCCCGCCGAACGAGGTGTCGACGATCTGGAGCCGGCGCCACTGGAGGTCGGGATCGAGGTCGATGCGGCGCGGCCGGGTCGAGGGGTGCCAGCTCGCGAGCAGGTAGGGAGCGCTGCCGAGGACGTTCGCGCTGTAGCGGCTGCGCATCAGGCGCTCCGCCGTCGGCGAGGGCTCCTCGCCGAGGTGGGCGGGGCGGCAGCAGTCGGCGTAGTGGCGGCGGCTTCCGCAGGGGCAGGAGTCGGCGGGGTGCATCCGGCCAGTGTGGCAGGCGATGCGGCGCCCCCGGCCCGGCGCGGCTCCGGCGAGCGCCGCGACTCCCCGGGCCGTCCAGGTGTGCATCCCCTCCACATCCGCTCCGCCGCCTTGAGGGTGCCGCCGGATCCCGGCAACGTGGCCCCCTCATCGACCACGGACGGAAGGAACGACCCGATGCTCACGCTCACCGACAACGCCAGCACCGTCGTCAAGACCATCACCGGGCAGACCGAGACCCCCGTCGAGGGAGGCCTGCGCATCAGCGGCACCGATCTCGACGCGCGCAACTTCGCTGTCGCGGTCGCCGCGGCCCCCGAGACGACGGACGCCGTCGTGGAGCAGGACGGAGCGCGCGTGTTCCTCGACGTCGCCGCCTCCGTCGCTCTCGGCGACAAGGTCCTCGACGCGCAGGTGGACGAGGGCGGCTCCGTCAGCTTCGGGATCGCTCCCCAGGGCTGACCCCGTCGACATCGGAGGCCGCCCCCACCGCAGTGCGGGAGGGCGGCCTCCGTCGTCCCAGGATCAGGAGAGGATGTCGCGGGTGGTGAAGCGGCCGATCGCGAGGGACCCGAACACGGCGACGTAGGCGAGCTGGAGCAGCGCGTTCTCGCCGAAGGAGCTCCACGCGATCGGGTCGCGCAGGAGGTCGGCGAAGTCGAACCACCGGTCGGTCAGCAGGAACGGGTGGAGGGCGTCCAGCTGCGAGAGCGAGCCGACGATCTGCGCCGCGATGGAGACGACGACGGTGGCCGCCATGGCGCCGACCGGCACATCGGTCAGCGTCGAGATGAAGAGGCCGATCGCCGAGAGCCCGACCAGCGAGAGCGCCGCGTACACGGCGATCGCCAGGGCCCGGCCGATCGCGTCGGCGAGCGGGACGGTGCTGCCGGAGAGCAGCGTCACCGGTCCCGCCGGGAAGAGCGCCAGGCCGATCAGGATCCCGACCACCATGACGGTGAGTGCTGCGGCGAGGCAGAAGGCGAGGGAGGCGGCGAACTTCACCGCGAGCAGCCGCACGCGGCCGACGGGGCTGACCAGCAGGTAGCGCAGCGTCCCGAGCGAGGCCTCGCCCGCGATCGCGTCGCCGGCGACGACCCCGACCGTGAGCGGGAGGAACAGCGGGACGGCGACCGTGATGGCCGCGAAGCCGGTGAAGAGGCCGTTGCCGGCGATCGCGCCCACGAAGGAGGGCCCGCCTCCGTCGCCGCCCGAGAGCCGCACCGCGACGGCGAGCAGGATCGGGATGGCGGCCAGGGCCGCGAGCAGCGCCCAGGTGCGGCGCCGGCGGAAGAGCAGGGCGAGCTCGGAGGCGAGCAGGGACCCGATCCCTGCTCGGCGGACGGTCGCGTCAGCGCTCGACATCGAAGCCCTCCCCGGTCAGCTCGACGAAGCGCTCCTCGAGCGAGGGGCGGCGGACGGCGAACCCGCGGACGCGGACGTCGGCCCGCACGAGGTCGGCGACCAGCGTCTCGGCCTCGAGCCCGGGCGGCAGTGCGGCGACGACCAGCGGCGGATCGGCGGGGTGCGGGCCCGGCGCGGTGCGCGGCTCCAGACCCCGGGTGTGCAGGGCCACGATCGCGCGCTCGCGGTCGGGCGTCAGCAGCTCGACCGAGGCGGCGTCCCCGCGCAGCTCGTCGAGCCCGCCCTGGGCGACGAGGCGCCCGGTGCGCATGACGGCGGCGTGGGTGCAGAGCTGCTCGATCTCGGCGAGGAGGTGGCTGGAGACGAGGACGGTCGTGCCGTCCTGGTTCAGTCCGCGCACGAGAGCGCGGACCTCGCGGGTGCCCTGCGGATCGAGACCGTTCGTGGGCTCGTCCAGCACGATCAGGTCGCGCGGCGAGAGCAGGGCGACCGCGATGCCGAGCCGCTGCTTCATGCCCAGGGAGTAGGAGCCGACCTTCTTGCGCGCCGCGGCCGAGAGACCGACGCGGGCGAGGGCCTCCTTCGCACGGGTGTCGCGGGTGCGGGACGAGGTGCCCGCCTCCGCGGCGTCGAAGCGCCGGAGGTTGGCCGCTCCGGAGAGGAACGGGTAGAAGCCCGGCCCCTCGACCAGCGCCCCCACCCGGGGCAGGACCTCGGCCGCGCGCCGGGGCATGGCCTGCCCGAGGACGGTGATGCTGCCCGCGGTCGGCGCGGCGAGGGCGAGCAGCATCCGGATCGTCGTGGTCTTGCCCGAGCCGTTCGGGCCGAGGAAGCCGAAGACGGCGCCGCGTGGAACGGCGAGGTCGAGACCGGAGACCGCCTCCTGGCGCCCGAAGCGTTTGGTGAGGCCCCGCGTCTCGACTGCGAGCTCGCCCGCCGTCACCGAGCGGAGGCCGCGTCGCGGAGCGTCTCGGCCGGGACCGCTCCGGCGAGGACGCGTCCGTCGTCGGTGACGAGGACGGTCAGCAGGGCGGAGGAGAGGATGCGGCCGCCGTCGACCGGCGTGGTGACAGCGTCGAGCGAGGAGAGCGCGTCGGCGTCACCGGCGGGCAGCTCGACGACGCTCGTCCAGCCGGAGCCCGTGGTGACGACGTCGGAGTGCTCGGCCGTGCCCGCGGCGGGCGCGTCGGAGGCGTCCGCCGCGTCGTCGACCGGAGCGGCCTGCTCCGTCACCTCGGCGCCGGCCGGGGGCGTGAAGGAGAAGAGGGACGCGTCGGGTGTCGAGAAGTCGATGCTCGTGTACGCGACGCTGAACGAGGGCGCGGTGCCCCCGCGGGCGGTCACGGCTACCCCGAGCGGGAGGCCCGTCTCGCCGTCGACCGAGACGGTCACGGAGCCCACGAGGGTGCCGCCGTCGCGGGGCGTGAGCACGAGCTCGTACGCGTCGCGCCCGGCGACGCTGACGTCCGAGCCGACCGCGACTGTGGTCGTCGGGTCGATCGCGGCGAGCAGCCGCTCGGCGGCGGACGACGGCGTCACGACCTGATCGCCCGGCGAGGCCTCGGGGGCTCCGCCCGCGGGAGGCGCGAGGTGGGTGGCGGTGTTCGCGCTCGAGTCGTAGATCCAGACCCCGTCGGTCGTCGAGGCGACGACGTCGCGCTCGGCCAGCCGGTCGAGCACCTGGAGGCGCGCGCCCTTCTCGGCGTCGACGTACACGCGCGCCTGGTGTGAGCCCGTGGCGAGCTCGACGAGGGAGTCGGCGGGGTCGGCGGACGCCGAGCCGGCGGAGCCGCCGAGCGCCGAGAGGTCGGGCAGGCCGAGGTCCGAGGTCTGCTGGATCTCGCCGGAGAACGCCGTGGCGTCGCTCTCGGCGACGAAGGCGAGGAGGTCGGCGGCGGACTTCTCGGGGAGGTCCCCCGCGGCGCTCGCCGAGAGGGGGAGGGCGACGGCCGCGGCGACGACGACCGCGGGGACGACGGCGACGGGCGTCCAGCGCTTCCAGTCAATGCTCATGCCGGGAACGCTACGCCTCGAACCTCCGCGGCGGGCCCGGAACGTCCCGGTCCACAGCCTTCCGGAAGGGGGTGCGGCCGGGGATCGCGGCCGGGATGATCAGGGCATGGACCTCCCGTTCGCGCTCCCCGTCGCCCCGATGCTCGCCAAGGCCGTTCCGGCGGTGCCGGAGCAGACCGCCGTCGCGGGCGGATACTCCTACGAGCCGAAGTGGGACGGGTTCCGCGCGATCGTCTCGGTCTCCGGCGGGGAGTGCGAGATCGGGAGCCGCGGCTCCAAGCCGCTGACCCGGTACTTCCCCGAGCTCGTCGAGGCCTTCCTCCGGCTGCTCCCCGACGGCTGCGTGCTCGACGGCGAGATCGTCCTGGCGACCGGCGAGCCGGGAGCGCAGCGGCTCGACTGGGACCTGCTCTCGCAGCGCATCCATCCAGCCGCGAGCCGCGTGAGGATGCTGGCGGAGACCACCCCGGCGATGCTCGTCGCCTTCGACCTGCTCGCCGTGGACGGGCGCAGCGTGCTCGAGGAGCCGTACTCGGCGCGGCGGGAGGCGCTCGCCGCGGTGATGGCCGGCGTCCCGCATCCGCTGCACCTCGGCCGCGCCACCGACGACGAGGCCCTGGCGCGCGACTGGCTGGAGCGCTTCGAGGGCGCAGGACTGGACGGCGTCGTGGCGAAGCCCCTGGCCGCGCCCTACTCCCCCGGGAAGCGCGCCGTGCTCAAGGTCAAGCACCACCGCACGGCCGACGTGATCGCGATCGGGTACCGCGAGCACGCCTCCAAGCCGGGCGTGGGCTCGATCCTGCTCGGCCTGCACGGCGACGACGGAGAGGTCCGCCAGGTCGGCGGGGCCTCGGCCTTCAGCGACGAGCGTCGCGTGCAGCTGCTGGAGGAGCTCGCACCCGCGGTCGAGCGCGACGCGGAGGGAGCACCGGTGCGCGGCGAGGGCGAGCGGAGCCGGTTCGCGAGCGGCCGCGACACCTCCTTCGTGCGTCTGCGTCCCGAGCTCGTGCTCGAGGTCCGCTACGACCAGCGCGAGGGCGACCGCTTCCGGCACACCGTGCAGTTCGAGCGCTGGCGCCCGGACCGCGACGCCGCCTCCTGCACCATGGAGCAGCTGGAGCAGCCGACCGCGTACGACCTCGGCGACGTCCTCGGCTAGGCCTTCTTCGCGCGGCTGGGCTGCACGCGGGGCGGCTCGCCCGGCATCTTGGGGAAGTCGGGCGGGAACGGCAGCTCGCCGAGGCCGGCGGCGACATCGCGCTCCCACCAGCCGAGCAGGGCGTCGAGGCGGCCGGGGGCGTCGTGCATCCGGGCCCACGGATCACCGTGCTCGGCGAGGCGCACAGGGACCGTGCGGATCGTGAAGGCCCGCGGGTCGACGCCGTCGAGCTCGTCCCAGTCCAGCGGAGTGGAGACGGGAGCGTGCGCGAGCGGCCGCGGGCTGTAGGCACCGGCGATCGTGCGGTCGCGGTTGGCCTGGTTGAAGTCGACGAAGATCCGCTCGCCGCGCTCCTCCTTCCACCACGCCGTCGTGACCTGCTCGGGCATCCGCCGCTCCAGCTCGCGCGCCGCGGCGATCACCGCGTGGCGGACGTCGAGGAACTCGTGCTCGGCGACGATCGGCGCGAAGACGTGCAGGCCGCGGTTGCCGGACGTCTTCACGAACGGGTCGAGGCCGGCCTCCCGCAGGACCTCCCGCAGCGCGTGCGCGGCGATGACCGCGTCGGCGACGTCGGTGCCGGGCTGCGGGTCGAGGTCGATCCGGAGCTGGTCGGGCAGGTCGGGCGCATCGGCGCGGGACGCCCACGGATGGAAGACGACGGTGTTCATCTGCGCCGCCCAGACGGCGGCCGCGGGCTCGTCGATCACGAGCTGCGGATGCACCCGCCCGCTCGGGTACGTCACCGGGACGGACCGGACGTACTCGGGCGCGCCCTTGGGCGGGTTCTTCGAGAAGAACTGCTCGCCCTCGATCCCGGAGGAGAAGCGCTGCAGCGAGACGGGGCGGCCGCCGTTCGCCGCGACGAACGGCTCGCCGACGGCGATCAGGTACTCCGCGACCTCGCGCTTGGTGATGCCCGGCTCCGGGAAGAGCACTCGCTCAGGGCTCGAGATCCGCACCTCCCGGTCGCCGTGCAGTCCGGGGACGGTGAGGACGACGGCGTCGCTGCTGGGCATCTGCTGAGGCTAGCCCGCGGCGCCGCCCGGGGACAGGGGTCCGCCGGGGCGCCGCCGCAGCCGGATCGGGCCCTTCGCCCGCGAGGGGTCGACGACCTGTCCGCCCTGCACGATGTCGATCTCGCCCCGGTCGACCAGGCGGCGCGCGGCCCGGCGCACGGGCTCCATGAGCGGCCGCCACTCCTCGCCGCCGACCCGGCGCGCGACCTCGGACGGGCACGCCGTCGACGCCGCCGCTCGCGCGAGCAGGACGGTGCGGATCTCCTCCTCGAGGCGCGCCTCCTCCGGTCCGACTCCGCGACGGCGGCAGGCGTCCGAGCAGTAGCGGACGTCCTCCCAGTCCCGTGCCCACTTCGCGCGCCACTCGATCTCGCGACCGCAGGAGGCGCAGGTCTTGCTCTCGGGATGCGCGGTGGACGTGCGCTGACGGTGGGCCATGCCCTCGAGTCTGCGCGCAGACCGCGGCCGCGGCGACGGGTTGCGCTGAGGGCGAGCGACGGGCGCGTGGAGGCCGGCGCCGACGACGGGCACCCGATCCGGCGTGGTCGGGAACAGGGAGCGGCGGATCGGCGTTCCCCGAGGTGGCGGCGTCATACTCCGCAATGGGGCGGCCCTCCCCCGGCCGGTGCGCCAGTCTGGAGGAGCCGTGCTGCGGCGCGACGGCGGGCCACCACCCCGTGCCGCATCCTCGATCGATCAGGAGTCTCCGATGAGCCGCGAGAACCTCGCCACCACCCCGGACCGCGAGCCGGAGCACCGCGCCTTCGCCGGACTCTCCCCGGAGGACTTCAAGCTCGCGTTCCGCAACCACGCCGCCGGAGTCGCGCTGATCACCGCCGACCCGGGCACCGGCCCGGTCGCCCTGACCGCGACCTCCGTCTTCTCGGTGAGCGCCGAGCCGCCGCTGTTCGTCTTCTCGCTCTCGTCCGCCTCGTCCAGCTCTCCGGCCATCCAGGCGTCCGAGACGCTGGTCGTGCACCTGCTCGGGGCGGAGCAGCTCGACCTGGCGCGCCTGGGCTCGACCAGCGGCATCGACCGCTTCGCCGACACGTCGCTCTGGTCGCGGCTGCCCACGGGCGAGCCGTTCTTCCCGGGCGCCGCCGCCTGGATCCGCGGCACGGTGATCAACCGCATGGAGGCGGGATCGTCCACGATCGTCGCCGTGCACGCCCTCGAGGCCCACGTGCCCGAGGACTCCGAGACCACGGCGCCGCTCGTCTACCACAACCGCACCTGGCACCACCTCGGCGAGCACTCCCGCCTCAGCTGAGCTCCGCGGGCGCTCCGGAGCAGGCGGTTCAGGCCTCCGGGCCGGTCGCCACCGTCCGGCCCGGCGTGCTCGACCACTGCGACCAGGAGCCCGGGTAGAGCGCCGGCGCGAAGCCCGCGAGCGTGAGCGCGACGACGTCGACCGCGGCCGAGACGCCGCTGCCGCAGTACACGCCGACGGGGGCGCCCTCCCGCACGCCGAGCGCCTCGAATCCCGCACGCAGGTCGGAGGCGGGCCGGAACCGCCCCTCGGAGTCGAGCGCCGCGGACGCGGGAGCGTTCCGAGCGCCGGGGATGTGGCCCGCCCGCGGGTCGATCGGCTCGACCTCGCCGCGGTACCGCTCAGGGGCGCGGGCGTCGAGCAGGACGCCCGCCGAGGGCAGCGCCGCCGCCTCGTCGATGTCCAGCACCGGGAGCCGACCGTAGGCCAGCTCGACGTCGCCCCGCTCGCGCGGGACGTCGCCCGTCTCGAGCTCCCGCCCCGAGCGGATCCAGCCGGCGAGCGACCCGTCGAGCAGGCGGACGTCCTCCACTCCCGACGCCCGCAGCAGCCACCAGGCCCGCGCGGCCGGGACGCTACGCGCGTCGTCGTACACGACGACGGACCGGCCCCGGCGGAGCCCCCAGCCGCGCGCCGCCTCCTGCAGCACCTCGATCGGAGGCAGCGGGTGGCGCCCCTCCTCCGGCTCGCCGTGGGCGGCCAGCTCGTGATCGAGGTCGACGTGCACCGCGCCGGGCAGGTGACCCGCGAGGTACTCCGGGCGGCCGTCGGGCCGGTCGAGGCGCCAGCGCACGTCGAGGACGAGCGGCGGCTCGGTGGAGGCCATGAGCTCGGCGAGCTCGTCAGGGGTGACCAGCAGGCTCTCGCGGCTGGAGGGGGTCGTCGGGGTCATGGCGTCCTTCCGATCCGCGTCGTCGGCGGAGTCCTGCCCCAGCATGCCGGGTCGCCCGGCGGCGCGGGAGCTCGGGCGGCAGCGGAGCATCAGTGCGCAAGGCGCCTTGTCGATGGTCGTCTGCCGGAGAGCCTCTCGCGCAGGCGGGTCGTCTTCGCCACTCGATACCCGCGAGCGTGGCCCGGAGGCCTGCAGGGGACCGCTCGGGCCTGAGAGCGGAGGGTGAGGCTCTCGTCGTCGGAGGACGGCCGAAGGCCCGCCCCTCCGTCAGGGGCGGACCTTCGCTGCCTTCAGTTGGACTCGCAGGCGAGCCCGTCGTCGTCCCTGTCGAGCCCGGCGACATCGCCGTAGTACGGGTAGTACAGGTCGAAGTACCGCTGAGCTGAGGCCTGGTCCGGGAAGTCGTCGCAGTTCACAGCGTCGCCGGGATAAGCAGGTCGTCCCGGGCCGGGCGCCGGTGCCGGCGCCGGCGCCGCGGCCTGCGTGCTCGCCCAGAGTGCGCGGCCCTGCGGCGAGTAGATCACCAGATTGCCGTCGTTCTGCATGACCATCCGGGAGCCCGGGCTGCCCGCCGTGCCGGACTGCCAGCGCGCTCCGCCGGAGCCCGCGTAGACCACGGCGTTGCCGTCGGACTGCATCTCGAGCCGGTTGCCGCCTCCGGACGTGCCGGCCGCCCAGCGGGCCGAGCCGCGCGAGTAGACGACGAGGTTGCCGTCGCCCTGCATGACCGCCTCGCTTCCTCCGTCGGAGGAGCGCAGCAGCTGTCCGGACGCGAGCCGGCTCCCGGAGGAGAGGGTGTCCCGGACGGCGGGCGCGGGCGGCGCCGGAGGGGTGTCGCTCGCCCACAGCGCGCGGCCCGAGGCGGAGTAGACGACCAGGTTGCCGTCGTTCTGCATCTGCAGGCGGGATCCCGGGTTGCCCGCCGTACCCGAGGCCCACAGGGGTCGGCCCGAGGCGGAGGTGACCACGGCGTTGCCGTCGGACTGCATCGAGAGCGTCTCGCCCTCGCCCTGGGTGCCGGCGCCCCAGCGGACGTCCCCCCGCGAGTAGACCGCGAGATTGCCGTCGCCCTGCATTGAGGCGCGCGACCGGCCGTCCGGCGAGGTGAGCTGCTGTCCCCGGCTGAGCCGCGAGCCGGAGGAGAGGACGTCGCGGATCTCAGGCGCGCGCGAGGTCGAGCTCGCCCAGAGCGGCCGTCCGGAGGCGGCGGTGATCACCAGGTTGCCGTCGTTCTGCATCCGCATCCGCGCGCCCGGGTTCCCGGGCGTTCCCGCCTGCCAGCGCACGCCGGACCCGGGGGCCGAGACCACCGCGTTCCCGTCGGTCTGCATCGCGAGGCGGTTGCCCGCTCCGGAGGTGACGGAGCTCCAGCGCGGCGATCCGTCCACGTAGACGACAAGATTGCCGTCGCTCTGCATCGCGGCGCGCGAGCGGCCGTCGGAGGCGGTCAGCTGCTGTCCCGGAGAGAGCTCGCGCCCGCTGTCGAGGACGTCGGCGATCGGCTCCGGCTCGGGCTCCTGCTCGTCGGCCGAGGACCAGGCCGTGTCCCCGTTCGGGCGGACGAGCACGAGCTGCCCGTCGTCCTGGATGAGGGCGAGCGCGCCGGTCTCTCCCGCGGTCCCGGACGCCCAGACGGGCGTGCCGGAGCCGGTCACGACGACGAGGTTGCCGTCCTCCTGCATCCGCACCGTGGTCGCTCCGGTGCCCTGGGTCCTGGTGCTCCAGACGGGGCGGCGCCCGGCGTCGTAGATCACGGCGTTGCCGTCCGCCTGCATCTCGAAGCTCGCGGAGTCTCCGTTCGAGAAGATGCGCTCGCCCGCGTCGAGCGAGTCGCCGCCGAGGAGGGCGTTCGTGTAGGTCTGCGATCCGCGCGCCTCGGCGGGCGGAGTCTCCCCCGGGACGAAGGCGGTCGGAGTCTCGGCGACGGCCTGCGTCGCGAGGGCGGACGGCGCCAGAGCGGCGGAACCGCCCGCGGCGAGCAGGCAGGCGAGGGCCATCGCCGCGAGGCGATGAGGAGGTCGTGGCACGGAGAGCCCTTTCGGAGGCGGCGGCGGCGGAAGCCGTGGTCGAGCGGAGCCTGGCACGCGCTCGCCACGGCCGTCCATCCGGGCCGCGCGGAACTACTCAGCCGGAGCGGGCGATCCGCGCCGGCTGCGCGGGCGCCGCCTCCGGACCACGGAGCCTCCGGCCGGCTCGCGCGCCCCGGTCGGGGTTGTCGGCGATCGACGCGGATCGACGGAGGACGTGCTCCCACGGCCGGAGCGCACCCCGCGCGGGTGCCCCGGGAGGCGGCTCGGACCTCCCGCGGCACGGAGGAGGTCCCCGTTCCTCCTAAAATCGGAGGCATGTCGAAAGTGTTGAGCAGTCTGCCCGTGGGCGAGCGTGTCGGAATCGCATTCTCGGGAGGCCTCGACACATCCGTCGCCGTCGCCTGGATGCGCGAGAAGGGCGCGGTGCCCTGCACGTACACGGCCGACATCGGCCAGTACGACGAGCCCGACATCGAGAGCGTCCCGTCCCGCGCGGCCCAGTACGGCGCCGAGATCTCGCGCCTCGTCGACGCGAAGAGCGCGCTGGTCGAGGAGGGGCTCGTCGCCCTGCAGTGCGGCGCCTTCCACATCCGCTCCGGCGGCAAGACCTACTTCAACACCACCCCCCTCGGCCGCGCCGTGACCGGCACCCTCCTCGTCCGCGCCATGCGCGAGGACGGCGTCGACATCTGGGGCGACGGCTCGACCTACAAGGGCAACGACATCGAGCGGTTCTACCGCTACGGCCTGCTCGCCAACCCCCGCCTGCGCATCTACAAGCCCTGGCTCGACGTGCAGTTCGTCAACGAGCTCGGCGGCCGCACCGAGATGTCGGAGTGGCTGGTCGCCCGCGGCTTCCCCTACCGCGACGCCACCGAGAAGGCCTACTCGACCGACGCCAACATCTGGGGCGCCACCCACGAGGCCAAGCGCCTCGAGGAGCTCTCCAGCGGCCTCGAGCTCGTCGAGCCGATCATGGGTGTCGCGTCGTGGCGCGACGAGGTCGAGATCGCCTCCGAGGTCGTCTCGGTGCGCTTCGAGGCCGGCCGCCCCGTCGCGCTGAACGGCGTCGAGTTCTCGGACGCCGTCGCGCTCGTGCTCGAGGCGAACGCGATCGGCGGACGCCACGGACTCGGCGTCTCGGACCAGATCGAGAACCGGATCATCGAGGCCAAGAGCCGCGGCATCTACGAGGCCCCCGGCATGGCGCTGCTGCACATCGCCTACGAGCGCCTGCTGAACGCGATCCACAACGAGGACACTGTCGCCCAGTACCACTCGGAGGGCCGCCGTCTCGGCCGCCTGATGTACGAGGGCCGCTGGCTCGACCCGCAGTCGCTGATGCTGCGCGAGTCCATCCAGCGCTGGGTCGGCTCGGCCGTCTCCGGGGAGGTCACCCTGCGCCTGCGTCGCGGCGACGACTACACGATCCTCGACACGACCGGCCCCGCGCTGAGCTACCACCCCGACAAGCTCTCGATGGAGCGGGTCGGCGACGCCGCCTTCGGCCCCGAGGACCGCATCGGGCAGCTCACGATGCGCAACCTCGACATCGCCGACTCCCGCTCGCGGCTCGAGCAGTACGCGGCCGCCGGCCTCGTCGGCGGTCCGACCGCCGAGCTCGTCGGCGAGCTCGAGATCGGCGAGGCCGACGCGATCACCGAGGGCGGCGGGTCCGCAGCGGCCGATGCGCTCGGACGCGCCACCGACCTGGCCTCGGAGGGTGCGGCGTTCGACGCCGGCACCGACTGACCCCGCCCGTCCGACGCCCCGGCGCGCATCCGTCCCACCGGGACGCGAGGCGCACGGGGGCGTCGTGCTGTGCGGGCCGACCCGGCGCGCCGGGTGCGAGGGCGGGCCCGGCGCGAGAGCGGTGCTCCGGCGTTCGTCGCGACGGCCGTCAGGGCGCGGAGGATCGGACGAGCGCGAGCGCGGCGTCCACGGTGGCGAGCGACTGCGCCGGATCGACGCGGGCCAGCACGAGCGCGGCCACCAGGAGCGACACGAGGACGTCCGCCTGAGCCGACGCCCACGCCTGCGCGTCGGGCCAGCGGGCCAGCGCTCCGGCGCGCAGTGCGCCCAGCAGCTCGGCCCGGTAGTCGGCGATCACCTCGCGCACGGCGTCGTCGCGCGCGATCGGCGCGCCCGCGGCGTTGAGCAGCAGGCAGCCGCTCCTCGCGGAGAGCGTGCGGGAGTCGGCGAGCGCCGCCCGCAGCCCGGCGAAGTACTCCTCGAGCGCCGTCGGCGACGCCCCTCGCGGATCGACGAGCGGGGCGAGCCGGGGCCGCACCACCTCGTCGAGGTAGCTCTGCACGGCAGCGTCGAAGAGCCCGCGCTTGCTGCCGAAGGCGTGGTAGAGGCTGGAGCGGCGCAGTCCGGTCGCGGACTCCAGGTCCGGGAGCGACGCCTCCTCGAAGCCGCTCTCCCAGAAGACGGCGCGGGCGGCGCGGACGACCTGCTCGGTGTCGAAGCCCTGCGTGCGACCCACGGTGCTCCTCCTGAGGGGTGACAGCTGCGGCGCCGCACTGGCGCGGACCGCTCGCTCCAGTATATTGTGGACTGGTCGTTACACAATCGGTGCGGAGCCCTCCGCATCACGACCATCGCCTGGAGGCCCGCCGTGATCGTTCTCGGACTGGTGCTCGCCGCTCTCGCCGCGGCGCTGCACGTCTACATCTTCGTGCTCGAGTCGGTCCTCTGGACGACCTCGCGCGCCCGCTCGACGTTCGGCACGACCGCCGGCGAGGCGGAGGCGACGAAGGAGATGGCCTACAACCAGGGCTTCTACAACCTCTTCCTCGCCGTCGTCACCGTGGCGGGCATCGTCGCCGTCGCGATCGGCGCCACCGCCGTCGGCGCGGCCCTCGTGTTCGCCGGCGCCGGATCGATGGTCGCCGCAGCACTCGTCCTGCTCCTCTCCGCTCCGACCAAGCGCCGCGCCGCGCTGACCCAGATGACCCCGGGTCTGCTCGCGGTGATCGCGCTCGCCGTCGGCCTCTCACTCTGATCCCCTCCGCTCCACCACCACGAAAGGTCCTATGAGCACCGTCACCAGCACCCAGATCCAGCTCGTCCGCCGCCCCGACGGCTGGCCCGTCGCCGAGGATTTCCGGACCGCGACCGTCGAGTACGGCGACCCGGCCGCGGGTGAGATCCGCGTCGAGAACGCCTTCCTCTCGGTCGACCCCTACATGCGCGGCCGCATGAACGACGTGAAGAGCTACACCCCGCCCTTCGCCCTCGGCGAGACCATGACCGGCGGTGCCGTCGGCCGGGTGACCGTCTCCGACGACCCCGCGTTCCCCGTCGGCAGCGCGGTCCTGCACCAGCTCGGCTGGCGCGACGTCGTGCAGGCCGAGTCGTCGCAGTTCCGCGTCGTCCCCGAGATCCCCGGAGTGCCGCTCTCCCTCCGCCTCGGCATCCTCGGGATGACCGGACTCACCGCGTACGTCGGGCTCACCGCCATCGCGGGCATGAAGGAGGGCGACACCGTCTTCGTCTCGGGCGCCGCGGGAGCCGTCGGCTCGGCCGCCGGCCAGATCGCGCGCCTCCTCGGAGCCGAGCGGGTCGTCGGATCCGCGGGCTCGCCCGAGAAGGTCGCCCTGCTGACCGAGAAGTACGGCTACGACGCCGCCTTCGACTACCACTCCGGCCCGGTCCGCGAGCAGCTGGCCGAGGCCGCGCCCGACGGGATCGACGTGTACTTCGACAACGTCGGCGGCGACCACCTCGAAGCGGCCCTCGACGCCTTCCGCAACGGCGGCCGCGCGGCGCTCTGCGGAGCGATCGCCGGCTACAACAGCACCGAGAAGACGCCCGGCCCCGACAACATGGCGAACATCATCACCCGCGGTCTCACGCTGCGCGGATTCACGCTGTCCGGCTACCTCGACCACGCGCCGGAGTTCAACCGGCTGATGGCCGGCTGGTTCTCCGACGGAGAGATCGCCTACGACGAGACCGTCGTCGACGGCATCGACCACGCCGTAGACGCGTTCCTCTCGATGATGCGCGGCGGCAACACCGGGAAGATGGTCGTCCGCGTCTAGCGCCGACCCCGGTGCGGCGGGCGCGAGGAGGGGCACCTCCGGACGCCCGCCGCATCCGTCCTCCGCCTCCCTGACCGGGACCTCCGAGAATGCTCGCGGATCCGCGGGGCCGATCGGTCCGGGCGGTGGCAGACTGCGGACATGAGCACGTTCTCGCATCGGACCGGCGCCTCCGCGCTGGCAGCAGCAGCACTCGTCCTCGTCCTCTCCGGCTGCGCGGGCAGCGGCGGAGCCCCGTCCGCGCGGACGCCGCTCCCGACGCCGACCGCGACCGCGACCTCTTTGCCGACTCCCGCTCCGACGCCGACTCCCACCGTGACCGTGACGGTCACGGCGACCCCCGAGCCCTCGTCAACCGGTTCTCCCGCCGCGGATCCGGCGGCGGCGCGCTGCACAGGCTCCGACCTGACGATGGAGTACCGCCCCGACCCCGACGCGTCGGGTGCCGGGAACAGCGCCTTCGACCTCGTGCTCACCAGCACCTCCTCCTCCGACTGCGCTCTCGCGGGCATCCCCGGCGTCTACGCGACCGACGCCGACGGGAACCGGATCAGCGCGGTCGCCGACGCGTCCGGCCCGAACCCCGACGCTCCCGTGATCCTCGTCCCGGGCGCCCGGGCGGACGTCCGGGTCGCCTGGCACTCCCCCGGCGCCTACGGCTGCACGGTCGGGACCTCCGCGTACCTCGTCGCCGAGGTCCTCGACGCCCCGGACGGCGCTGTCCGCGCCCCCGCCGAGCTCCAGGTGTGCACCGACGGCACCGTGATGATGGACGCCTCCGCCTACACGCTGCTCTGAGCCCTCCCCGAGCGCGCACGCCTCCCGCGCGGCTCGCTCACCGGGCGCGACCCCTTGACCGGGCGCGGCGCAGCCGGGACCCTCGCACTACACGTCCCCACCCCACCCCGGAGGTCACCATGAAGGTCGGCTCACTCGTTCTCCGTCTCGCCGTCGGCGGGCTCTTCGTCGGACACGGTCTGCAGAAGCTGCGGGGCTCGTTCGACGGCCCCGGCCTCGACGGCACCGAGCAGATGATGTCGAGCCTGGAGATGCACCCGGCCCGGCGCAACGCCGTCGCCGCAGCGGTGACCGAGACGGCCGGAGGCGCCGCTCTCGCCCTCGGCGCCGCGACTCCGCTCGCCGCCGCCGGACTCGTCGCCACGATGGTCACCGCCGTGCGCAAGGTGCACTGGAGCAACGGCCTGTGGAACGCGGGCGGCGGGTGGGAGTACAACGCCGTCCTCGTCGCGGCGACGGCCGCGATCGTCGCGGACGGCCCCGGCGCGCTCTCGTTCGACGCCCTGATCGGCAAGCGCAAGTGGGGAGCCGGCTGGGCGCTGTTCGCCCTGATCGGCGGAGCGGCTGCGTCGACCGCCCTGATCGAGGCCGGCCGACGCGCCGCGCCGGTCGGAGCGGGCACCTCCGGCTCCGACGACGGCGGGTCGGACGACGACGGCGCCGACTCGACCGCCTCGTAGCCCCGCTCCGCCGCACTGTGCGGGCGCGGTAGCGTCGGAGGCGTGATCGAGACACGCGCCTCCGACCCCGACCGCCCCGAGACCGACGCGCTCGCCCTCTGGCTCGCGGCGGTCGAGCGCCTCGACGCTCAGGACGACCCGGACGGCGTCGTCGAGCGGATGCGCGTCCTCGCAGCCCGCTACCCGGGACACGACGGAGTCGCCGCTTTCGAGCTGGGCGGCGCCCTCGACAGCGCGGGACACGGGGCGGAGGCGGCGGTCGAGTACGAGCGCGCCCTCGCCGCCGGCCTGGATGACGAGCGGCGGGCGCGGTTGACGATCCAGTACGCCTCGACACTCCGGAACCTCGGCCGCACCGATGAGGCGATCGACCTCCTCGCCGGCGCCGCTGCGCACCCCGCGGTGGGCTCCGCGCGGGAGGTGTTCCTCGCACTCGCCCTGCACAGCGCCGGGCGCGTCGACGAGGCCCTGCGGATCGCGCTGGAGGCGCTGGCTCCGGGGCTCCCCCGGTACCAGCGCTCCGTCCGCGCCTACGCCGCCGCCCTCACCGACTCCGAGCAGTAGCGCGGACGGCTCCTCCGCCCGGAGGCTCGGCGCGGCGAGCGCCGAACCTCCATGGGCGCCGACTCAGTCCTCGAGCAGGATCGCGTCGATCTGCCCCATCGCCTGGCGGAGTCCCTCCTCCATGCCCATCTGGACCATCTGCTCGAGCTGCTCGACCGACTCGAAACGGCTGCTGAGGACCATCCGCGTGCGCCCCGGCTCGATCTCGTCGAGGGTGACCGTGGCCCGGGTGATCCCCAGCGCGTCGACCGGGTCGCCCCGCTCGTCGGCGAAGCCGTCCTCGAACTCGAACCGCGTCGGCTCCTCCACCCGGGTCACGCGCCACCAGCCGCGCGCCTGCTCGCCGTCCGGTCCCGTCATGACGTAGGCGCTCCGTCCGCCCTCGACCGGCTCGTGCCGCTCGAAGGTCGCCGGCCAGGTCGGCGGCCCCCACCAGCGCTCGAGGCGGCGCGGATCCGTCCAGAGGAGCCAGACGCGCTCGATCCCCGCGTCGAACTCGGCGGTCACGGTCAGGGTCAGTTCCTCGATGTCCTTCACGGACTGCAGCACGCTCATCGCGCCTCTCCCTCCAGCAGATCCCGCGCGCCGGTCGGCTCGCGGGTGTCACTCCTCGTCGAGGAGGTCCGACATGCGGTCGATCCTCCCCGCCCACAGCTGCTCGTAGGCGTCGAGCAGGCGCGACGCCCGCCGCACTGCGGCGACCTCGCCCTGCACCAGCTGCTCCCGCCCGCTCCTCCGCTTGCGGACGAGTGCGGCCCGCTCGAGGACGGCCACGTGCTTCTGCACCGCCGCGAACGACATCTCGTAGCGCGCCGCGAGTGCGGAGACGGACTGCTCGCCGACCAGCACCCGGGCGACGATGTCGCGGCGGGTGCTGTCGGCCAGCGCCCGGAAGAGCAGGTCGATGTCGGCGTCCATACGTACAACCATGTGGTTGCACATTAGGGCCGTCCCCTCCCCCGCGCAAGAGCATCCGTCTCCGGGACGAGCGCACCGGCCGGCGCCCGACCTCAGGCGCTCGCGGCGTCGAGCGCCTCGGCAGCGGCCGCGAGCACCCAGTCCGGCAGGGGGCGGGCCGCGAACAGCGAGGCGTAGAGCCGGGCCATCGAGTCGTCGGGGTCGAGCCGCAGCGCCTCGTCGAGGTGGAGCCCGGCGAGGCTCGAGACACCCCTCGCCCACCAGCACCACGCGAGAACGGTGAGCACGGAGGAGCGCGCCTCCTCCGGCGCCAGCGCGGCGGCGCGGGCGAGGAGCCCGGTCGCCCGCGCCAGACGGCCGCGCTCCGGAGCACGCCCGCTGCCGAGCAGCAGGGCCGACAGCTCGAGGTCGTGGTCGTCGTCCGTTCCGGCGCGGGCGTCGCCCACCGCGCCGGGCGGCACTCCCACTCCTGCCTGCGGGCTCCGCGCGATCTGCACGGTCACCCGGTCGCGGAGGGGCGGCGACTGCAGGGTCCGCACGATCAGTCCTTCGCGGCGGACGTCCCGCGGTCCGCTGAGCCAGCGCTCGACGAGCCGTTCCGTGTCGCCGACCAGGGGCGGCCGGCGAAGCACCTCCGCGACGAGCGCGCGATCCTCCTCGGCGACCGGCGGCAGCACGGAGAGCGCGTCGATGTCCAGTGGCTCGTCGGCCACCGCTCGGGCGAGGACGCCGGTCTCGCTCCGCTCGATCTCGAGGAGCGGACGTGGCCTGCGGCACTCCTCGGCGTCCGTGTAGCGCCCCCATCCGTCGGCGGCGATGCAGGCCACGGCGATGATGTCCAGGCGCGTGCGCTCCAGGCGCCGGAGCACCGCACGGCCGAGGTCGAGATGCGGGATCCCCCGCTCCTCGGCGTAGCCCGCACGGGTGCAGACCACCACCAGCACACCGGTGGCCCGCGGCATCGTCTCCATCATGGCCGCGCAGCCGCCCGCCAGCGCCTCCGCCTCCATCCCGCGCAGCGTCTCCGGGAGCGGGATCCGGAAACCTCCCCCGGCGCGCGTGCCGAGGAACGGCACCACCACGACGGACTCCTCCGGACGGATGCCGATGATGGAGGGGACGGCCGCCAGGAGGTCCTGGATCGCGCTCGCCCGCAGGACTTCGGGATCGCGGCGGCGGGACGGAGGAGCAGGGGTTCGCTGTGTGGATGTCATGTCCGACACCCTGCTCGCGTCGCCGGCGGCGCGAGATCCCGCCGGCCCGGACCGGGGAGAACCGGAGCGGATCGGCGCCTGTGGAGGAGCGCCCGGGGCCGGCGGCTCAGCCGGCCGCGGGAGCGCGCAGCACCTTCGCCATCGGCCGTCCCTTCGCGATCTCGTCGATCAGCTTGTCGAGGTACCGGATGCGCTGCATCAGCGGATCCTCGATCGTCTCGACCCGCACGCCGCAGATCACCCCCGTGATCGCCGAGGCCTGCGGAGGCAGGCGCGCCGCCGCGAAGAACTCCTCGAAGGTCGTCCTGCTCTCGAGGTGCCGGGCCAGCTCCTCGTCCGAGAAGCCGGTGAGCCAGCGGACCGCCTCGTCGACCTCCTCCCTCGTCCGGCCCTTGCGCTCCGCCTTCGCCACGTAGAGGGGGTGCACGTCGGCGAACGCCACGGAGAAGATCCTGCTCATGGCCGGGAAGCGTACTCGCGCGACGCCCGGCGCGGCAGAGGCGCCCGCACCGCTATCCTCCCCAGTGGCCCTCGCGCCTCCACCCCGCAGCCCACAGAGAGAACCACCGTGAGCCTCCTCCGCACCAAGTCCGTCGAGCAGTCGATCGCCGACACCGATGAGCCCGAGTACAAGCTCAAGAAGTCGCTGACCGCGCTCGATCTCACGGTCTTCGGCGTCGGAGTCGTCATCGGCGCCGGCATCTTCACCCTCACCGGCCGCGCCGCCCACGACATCGCCGGACCGGCGATCGTCCTGAGCTTCGTCGTCGCCGCCTTCGCCTGCGCCCTCGCGGCCATGTGCTACGCCGAGTTCGCCTCCACGGTCCCGGTGTCGGGCTCCGCCTACACCTTCTCCTACGCCTCCCTCGGCGAGCTCTTCGCCTGGATCATCGGCTGGGACCTGATCCTCGAGCTGTTCCTCGGAGCGAGCGTGGTCGCGCAGGGGTGGAGCGCGTACCTCGGGTCGCTGCTGCAGCAGCTGGGAGTGACCCTCCCGCCGGCGCTCACCTACGGCGGCGTGGTCGACGTGCCGGCGATCCTGCTCGTCCTCGTGCTCGGCGCGCTGATGACCTTCGGGATCAAGGAATCGCTGCGCGTCAACCTGGTGCTCGTCGCGATCAAGCTGTTCATCGTCCTGTTCGTCATCATCGCGGGCCTGCAGTTCGTCAACACCGCCAATTACACGCCGTTCGTCCCCGCCGCCGAGCCCTCGCAGTCCGCGTCCGGTCTGACCCAGCCGCTGCTCCAGTTCCTCTCGGGCATCGAGCCGGCCACGTTCGGGGTCGGCGGCATCATCGCCGGCGCCTCCCTGGTGTTCTTCGCCTACATCGGGTTCGACGTCGTCGCGACGACCGCGGAGGAGACCCGCCGCCCCCAGCGCGACCTGCCCATCGGCATCATCGCCTCGCTGATCATCTGCACGGTCCTGTACTGCGCCGTCGCCCTCGTCGTGACCGGCATGGTCCCCTACCGCGAGCTCGACCCGTCGGCCGCGCTCGCCAATGCGTTCGCCTACCACGGGCAGACCTGGATGGCGACGGTCATCTCGGCCGGCGCCGTCGCCGGTCTGACCACCGTCGTGCTGACGCTGCTGATCGGAGCGACGCGCATCATCTTCGCGATGGCGCGCGACGGGCTCCTCCCCCGGCGCCTGGCCACCGTCCACCCGCGCCTGCGCACGCCGTGGTTCACCTCCGTGGTCGTGACCATCGTCGTCGCGCTGCTCGCCGGGCTCACTCCGATCGGCGTGCTCGAGGAGATGGTCAACATCGGAACGCTCTCGGCGTTCGTGCTGGTCTCGGTCGGCGTCGTGGTGCTGCGCCGCAAGCGGCCCGACCTGAAGCGCGGCTTCCGGGTCCCGCTGAACCCGTGGCTCCCGCTGCTCTCGGCCCTGATCTGCACCTACCTGATGCTCAACCTCTCGATCGAGACCTGGCTGCGCTTCCTGATCTGGCTGGCCGTGGGCTTCGCGATCTACTTCGCCTACTCGCGCAGCCACGCGAAGATCGGCACGAAGCCCTAGGGGGCCAGGCCCACCTTCGGCCTGGCCCAGGAGCGTCCGCGCGTGTCCTTGAGGATGTCGTACTCCACCTCGACGTGCGGCTCGATCGCGCTGTACTTGTCGTTCGGGGCGCCGATCACGAGCTGGAAGCCGAGACCGCGCCACGCACCGATCGCCCGCTTGGTGAAGTGGGCGTCGGCCTTGATCAGCGCCTCGTCCATGAAGACCGGGGCGTACCGGGGACGGTCGGCTCCCGCGTCGCCGAGCTGGTAGCGCAGCGCTGCTCCGACGATGAAGGCGATCAGCTCCTGCGACTCCCCGCCGGACTTCTCGCCGATGTGGTCGTACAGCGCCACGTGCGCTCGGGTGACGGCGTCCACGCGCTCGGCGCTGACCCGGACGTGGTTGCGGACGTCGACGAGGTCGCCGAAGTCGGGCGCGGTGCGCCGCAGCCGCTGGATGAGCCGGGACATCCGCCGGTAGACCTGCTCGCGCTCCTCCTCCGCGGACACGGCCTGGATCTGCGCGCGCACCTCGCGGAGCTCGCGGCGGAAGCGACGGCGCACCTCCGACTGGTTCTCGCGCGTCGTGATCTGCAGGCGGTGGCCGTCGTCGTAGAACGGCAGGTCCTGCATGATCACGTTGATCGGCTCGATCCGCTCGCGGATCTCGCGCAGCGAGCGGCCGAGCGTGGAGTCGAAGCTCGTGAGGTCGTTGCCGGAGAGCGTGAGCAGGCTGTCGCGCCACTCGGTCTCGAGCCGGTGCAGGCCGCTGGTCTCGAGGGCGTCGAGCAGCCGCTCGAAGTCGCCCGCGGACGCCTCGGGGTCCGCGAGCAGGTTGGGGTTCGGCCAGCGGTCGAGGAAGCCGGCCATGATCCGGCCGGCGCTCTCGCGCTGCTGCTCGTGCGCCTCGGCCGCGGAGCGGCGGTCCTCCGCCAGTCGCTGCGCTGCCGTGGCGAGCGCTGCGTCGAAGCGGACCAGGACGTCCGAGGCGCTGCCGGACGCCGCGGCCTCGGTCAGCGTGAACCGGGCGTCCAGGAAGGCGCGCTGGTCGTCGTCGAGCTCGCGTCCTGCGCGCTCCGACGCATCGAGAACCGCCTGGCTCGCGTCGACGTCGTCGACCACGACGGCCCACTCCGCCTCGATCCGCTCGCGTTCCACACCGGCGCGCGCGATCTCCTGGCGGAGGCGCTCGAGGCGGCCGCGCAGCCCGTCGATCTGCTCCTGAAGCCCGGCGAGCTCGGGGTTCGCCTCCGCCGCCTCGGCGCCGACAGCCTCCCAGCGCTCCTGCTCGGCGAGCAGCGACTCGACGTCGACCGTCTCCCAGCTCACCAGCGCGAGGCGGGCGTGGCGCGTCATCCGGTCGTCGAGCGCATCGAGAGCCTCCTCCGCCGCCGACGCCGCCGAGACGGCCGCCGCGCTGCGGGCCCGGGCCGCCTCGACCAGGGCGTTCAGCTCGCGGAGTCGACGGGAGTTGGAGAAGCCGAGGACACTCGCGGCGCCGTGGCCGCCGTGCGCACCGCGCTGCCCCTGCGAGAGCTGACCGGTGAGGGTCAGGGCGAGCCGATGGCGTCCGAGCTCCGCAGCGCTGTCGACGCACACGTAGCCGAAGCGGTCCTCGAGCCGGTCCTGCAGCCAGCCGGTGAAGGCAGTGGCGCGGTAGTCGAGGCGCCCGGGCAGCGTCTGCGGGTCGAGGCCCCGCACCTCCTCGAGCCCGGTGTCCACGCCCTCGTAGCGGAGCCGGACCGGGAGCCGGAGGGAGTCGATGGCGCGGCGGAAGCGGTCGAGGTGGGCGGAGTCGATCATCAGCGTCGTCGCGAAGCCGCCGAGGGCGAGCGTGAACGCCTCGCGCCAGGGCTCGAACTCGGCACGCACCTCGACCAGCTCGCCGACGAAGGGCAGGTCGTCGGCGGTGAGGCCGGCTGCCTCCGCGATCCGCTCGCGCGCCTCGTGCAGAGGCCGGGGGATGCTGTCCCGACGGTCCGAGGCCGACCGCTGCTCCGCCTCGAGCTCGGCGAGCTCCCGCGCCGCGGCCTTCCGCTCGGCGACCGCGTCCGACCAGGCCGCGCGAGTGCTGCGCTTGGCGTCGGCCGCGCTCGCCGCCCGGGCGAGCACCGCCTCGAACCGCTCGCGGGTGGTCTCCGGCTCGCCGAGAGCGCGCAGGTCCTCCTCGAGCCGGGCGCGGTTCTCGCGCGCCGCGCCCAGCCGCCGCTCCACCTCGCGGAGCTCGCGCTGGGCCGTCTCGAGGCGGTCGCCGCCGGAGGCCCGCAGCACCTCGGCGAGCCCGTCCCGCTCCGACTCCGCCGCCTCGGCGAGCGCCCGCTTCTCGCGGAGCACGGCGTCGACGGCGCGGGTGCGCTCGCGCAGCTCGACCTCGACGTCGCGCAGCAGGCCGAGGCGCTGCTCAGCGCGCCACAGGGCCGCCGGCGACACCGGGGCGTCGAACTCCCCGAGCGCGTCGATGAGGCGCACGCGCTCCGCGGACGCGGCGATGCGCAGGCGCAAACCCCGCAACGGCTCGAGTGCCGCGACCTGCTGGCGCGCGGTGAGCATCCGCTGCCGGGTGCTCTCGAGCTCGTCGAAGTGGGCGACGACCGCGTCGGCGGAGGCCAGGGTCTCGGGCTCCTCGAGCACGAGCCGCTTGTAGAGGTCGTCGACGGTCGTGATCTGCTGACCGGCCTGGATGCGGGCGAGCAGGCTCATCGCCTTCGATCCGGCACCCGCCGCTCCGATGCCGAGCACCGCGTGCAGACGCGCCGAGAACTCGCGGTCGGTGCCGAGCGGATCCAGGCCCGCCGCGCGCAGCGACGCGTCGGAGAAGCGGTGCGCCGCCGCCCGGTCGAGCGCGGCGAGGTCGACCGGGCCCTCGGCGCTCGCGCGGATCCGCACGGTCTCCTCGAGCACCCGGGAGCCGGCCGGGACGTACCAGGCGCGGACCGCGCTGAAGCGCGAGCCGTCGTGGTCGACCCAGGTCATCGCGACGGCGGTCCAGGTGTCGACTCCGTCGCCGCGCAGGACGCGCATGGTCGTGCCCTCGTCCGTGCGCGACTCGTCGAGCTTGCCGCGCGCGTAGGAGAGGATGTTGCGCTGGTCCTCGCCGCGCGGACGGCCCGTCACTCCGCCGTTCGAGGCGCCGTTGAACGGCGTGGTGTGCGGCATCATCAGGGCGATGTAGGCGTCCATCAGCGTGGACTTGCCGGAGCCGGAGCCGCCGCAGAGCAGTGTGGCCCCCGGCGAGAAGCGGACCCGGTGCGCGCCGTCGTAGCCGCCCCAGTTGACCAGCTGCAGGTCCTCGGCGAGCCACTGCTGACCGCGGGAGGCGGCGGGGATCAGGCCGAAGAGGGTGTCGAGCATCGTCATCGGGGGTCGTCCTCCGGGTCGGGGGTGTCGTCGTCGGTCGGCTCGTCGTCCAGCGGCTCGTCGTCGGCCGGCTCGTCGTCCGCGACATCGGTCCCGGGCAGGACGCCGTCCGTGGGCGGGTCCGCGTCCTCGTCGAGGCCGTCGTCCTCGAGCGCGTCGTCGTCCGCCTGCTCCGGATCGTCCGAGCCGGGCTCCTCGGCGACCGCCGCTTCTGCGACCACCGAGGAAGCGTCTTCGCCCGCCCGCCCGCGCAGCCAGTCGCTCAGCTCCCGCAGCTTCGGCGCGCTCAGCACGATCTCCACGATCGGGCTGATCCTGTACCGCCCTGCGGACTCCTCGTCGACGATGCCGTCGCGCCCGAGCCGCTCCAGCGCCTTGCGGACCATGCGCTGCCGGCGGGCGGTGTCGCGCTCGGCGTCGGCGAAGTAGCTGAGCACCGTCTGCTCGACCTCCTCGACGTCCACGCGCGCCGACGCCTCGCCGGCCGCCGACTCCCGCTGATGGACCGTGCGCAGGTGCACCAGGACCAGCGTCTCGGCGCGGGTGTAGGGGAGGTCGCGCAGCAGCACCGGCATCTCGACCTCGTCGGAGCGCACCTGCTGCTTGTAGGCGACCCCGCGCTCGTGGTCGACGACGAGCCGCACGAAGAGGTCGTTCAGCCGCGACTCGATCAGCTGCCGGTGCTCCTGGAGCACGGCCCACTGCTCGCGGTGGCGGTCGGCCAGGAGGAAGCGTCGCTGCAGCACGTGCACGAGCACCCGGCGCACCTCGGTGTCGAGGACGCCGCGGTCGCCGGGGAAGAGCTCGTCGGGGTCCTCCTCCATAGACACGGGCGCGATGAACGGATCGGCGGCGGTCCCGTCGGTCGCCAGGGTGTCACTCATCGTCGGTCTCCTCCTCGGTGCGGGCGGTCACGGATCCGAAGGCGAAGCGGCGCACGGTCCCGTCGGGTCGGCGCGTGCTCACGACGGAGTAGCCCTCGCGGTCGACGAGGCCCGTCCGGTGCGCGATCTCGAGCAGCCCGAGCAGGTCGACGGGCCGTCGAGTGTCCTCCGGAGCCGCGCTGAACGCGTCCGCCAGATCGAACTCGTCGCCGAGCTCCGCCACGTAGGCCTCCAGCTCCGCGTAGCGGGGACCGCCCCAGGCCCGGCTGTCGTCGCCGACGAACTCGGCGTCGCCGTCGTCTCCGGCCAGGGGCGCCGGCCCGCCGGCCGGACGCACGTCTCCCAGGGTCTGGCGCAGGTGGCCGATCCCGGCGACGGGCAGGTGCCGCAGCGGCGCGACCGGCGCGTCCGGCGAGATCCCGCCCGTCCACTCCTGGAGCCCCGCCATCACGTCGCGCAGCAGCTCGTCCACCTGGCGGTCGCGAGCCGGGTCGTGGGTGCGGACCTGGCCCGTGATGACGTGGGACGCGCGACGCTGCGCGGTCAGGACCTCCTGCACGCCCAGCTCCACCCGGCGGCCGATCGCGGCCAGCTCCGCGCGCTGGGCGGGGTCCATCAGGCGGGAGAACGGCTGCACGAGCACGGTGTGCAGCTGATCGGCGAGCGCGTCGATCCGCTCGGGGTCGCCCAGGAGGCGGAGGGCTCCGGCGAACGCACGGCCCTCGCTGGTGGCCTGCATCACGTGCTGACCTCGCTCGAGGTACTCCCGCAGCACCTCGCCGGTCGGGCGGACGTCGCGGCGCAGGTCCGCGACCACGTCGCGCTGCATCGCCTTGATCGACTCCGCCACCCGCGCGAAGTCGGCCGGCAGCTCGCGGGCGAGGTGCACCACGTTCTCGGCCTCCTCCAGGAGCTGCTCGTCGTCGGCCGGCTCGAGACCGGCGCCCTCCTCGAGTGCGGCGATCTCGGCGTCCAGGCGCGCCCGCTCCTCGCGGAGCCGCGAGAGCCGGGCCTCCGGGTCGGGCTCGACGTCCGCGGCCAGCCGCTCGACCGCCTCCAGCAGAGTGCGCACCCGCGAGTTCGAGACGCGCGTGCGTCCGCCTCCGGTGCGCCCGGTGATCTCGAGGGCGCTCACGGCGTGGGCGCTCAGCCGGTAGACCTCGGCCTCGCCCTCGATCTGCGGCACGAGCCAGCCGACGCGGACCCAGTAGCGGCACACCTCGCGCGCCGTGCCGCTCGGCAGAGCGCGCTCGCCCTCGTCGTACCCGGCCGAGCGGAGCTCCTCGAGCAGCTCCCCCACCTCGGCGTGCGCGTCGGCGACCGCCACGGCCTGCCGGTCGACCGTGAACACGAGCGACAGAGCGGCGACGACGAACGGCGCGTAGCGGCCGTGGAGGAGATCGAGTGTCGGCGTCCGGAAGGCGCCGAGGGAGCGCAGGTAGGCGGCCTCGGCGCGGGAGTTCGACATCGCCCTCAAGGATAGGCGGCGGGCCGGGCGCCCGAGGACGGCCGCGCCTGGGCCGCAATCCGACCAGCGCCTTCAGGCGCCGTCGGGGCGGAAGCCTTTGTAGAGCGTGAGCGCGAGGGCGGTGCGGTCGCGGAGGCCGAGCTTGCGCAGCAGCGCCGAGACATGGTTCTTCACGGTGCCCTCGGCGAGCACGAGGGCGGCCGCGATCTCCCTGTTGGTCCGCCCTTCGGCCACCAGCTCGGCGACCACCCGCTCGCTCCGCGTGAGCAGCGTCAGCGGGCTCTCGCCGGTGCGACCCGGCTGGACGGCCGGCCGGGCGACGCGCGGATCGATCACCATCCCGCCGGCGATCACCGCGTCGAGGGCCACGACGAGACCCTCCACCGAGGTGTCCTTCAGGAGGAATCCGGAAGCGCCGGCCGAGAGGGCCGCCTGCACGAGCGCGTCGTCGTCGAAGGTCGTCAGAAGGAGGACGGGCAGACGCGGATGGAGCTGCGCACACTCGGCGGCGAGCTCCACGCCGCCCATGACCGGCATCCGCGCGTCGGTGACGACGACGTCCACCTCCGTCGTGCGCAGAATGTGCAGAGCAGCCTGTCCGTTCTCGGCCTGGGCCGAGACCACGACACCCTCGACCGTCGAGAGGAGCATGACCAGCCCACGGCGGATCATCTGCTGGTCCTCCACCAGCAGCATTCGCCTCGGTGTCGTCTCCGTCACGAGGCGCGGCTCTCCCGTTCCCCGTCGGCGGCTCCGAGAGGGATCGAGAGGCGCAGGAGGAACCGGTCGCCGATGCGCCGCGCCGTCAACCGACCTCCGCGAGCCGTCGCGCGATCGTCGAGGCCGCGCAGCCCGAACCCCAGCACAGGCTCGCCGTCGCTGATCCCGTTGCTCCTTCCCGCGCCGATGTCGCTGAGCAGCGAGAGCTCGAGCCGGACGTCGTCCGTCTCGATATCGATGCGGACTCTGCGGGCAGCGCCGTGCCGCAGAGCGTTCGTCAGCCCTTCCTGCACGCCTCGGTAGACGACGAGCGCGGTCTCATCGTCGCTGGTGAGCACACGGTCCGACGCCTCGTCGCCGACCACATCCACGGTCACGCCCGTGCCGCGGAAGGACTCCGCGATCAACTCCAGCGCAGCCAGGCCGCGGGCGCCCGCGTCCCGGAAGGGACTGAGCGCTCGTACCCACATCCGCATGTCCGCGAGAGCCTCGCTCGACGTGGATCGGGCGGTGCGGACCTCGGCCCACGCCTGCTCGGCATCGGCGGAGCGCAGGCGATCAGCGAGCTCGAGACTCATCGAGACGAGGGTCAGCTTGTACCCGAGGCCGTCGTGGAGCTCGCGTGCGCTCCGGGCGCGCTCGTCCGACAGCAGCAGCTCCTTCTCCGTCTCGGAGGCGCGATGCAACCGCCTGATCACACGCTGGTCGGCGGATCGCTCGCTCTCGAAGCCGCGAAGAGAGAGTCCCAGGGCGATCCCGAAGCACATCAGCACGGCCACGGGCACCACGTTGAGCAGGCCGTCGAGCACTCCGGAGAGCAGCGCCCTCCCCGAGCCGACGGCGCCCCCGACATGGAGGGCCAGTCCGACGGAGGCGATCCAGATCATCGCGTGCGCCCCTGCGCGGAGCGAGACGTCGACCACCGCGAACGCCACGACGAGGAGGAGGACCGGGATCGTGAAATCGAGCCGGCCGAAGACGACGACCGGCGTCGCCGCGACGATGGACACCGTCGTCACGGCGACCCCGTGTCCCGCTCGGATCAGTCGGGGCCGGACGGCCCAGAGCCCGGCGATCACAGGCACCAGCGCGAGCCATGTGACCGCGACCGCTGCACCCGTGCCTCTCTGCGCGGAGTCCACGACGCCCAGGATCCCTGCCAGGACGAGGCAGCACAGGGCGATCGCCTGAAGTGCGATGACGGTCCTGTCCACGGTGCTCGACAGGGACGGCGCGACCGCGACCCGCTCGTGTCCTGCCGCTGACGGCGCGGAGATCTCCGCCGCCACCCCGGAGTTGAGCCCATGTCGACAACTGTAGCTCCGACTCCGGGATGCCGACCCGTGACCGCAGTCACGCCCTCACCGTGACTCCGGTCATCCTCATCCGTGACTTCGGCGGGAGGTGGTCGACTGCGGACCTTCCTAGCCTCGAAGTCAGCGCCGGGAGCCGCATCCCGCACCGCGAGACAAGTCGGACAGGAAAGGGAAGCGATGCCGCTCGACCTCGAATATCTCCGGTACTGCCGCCCGGGCAACCCGTTCTACGCGTTCGCCGAGGAGGGGGACGACATCGATGGCGACGCCTTCGACGTCGCGTCCTTCGCTCCGGAGGACTGGCAGGTGAGGGAGTCGCGGCCGTGGCGGAACTGGATGCCGGACGGTTGCCTCCTCCCTCGTCAGGGATGGAAGCTCCACCTCTCGTCGACACTCGATGACGCGGAGAAGGTCCTCGCCGCTGCTGCACGCTACTGCTTCGCCTCCCGACTGCCTTTCAAGCATCTCTCGACCACCTCTCACCTTCTGATGCAGAACGGCAAGTACGCCGATCGAGCGGGAGCTGGGAAGTTCATCACCGTGTATCCCGGTTCGGACGACGAGTTCGCCCGAGCGCTGGAGGACCTCGACGTCCGTCTTCGCGGGTTCAGAGGCCCGTACGTACTGTCCGACCGGCGGTGGAAGTCCGGGCCTGTGCACTTCCGTTACGGCGCCTTCGTCCCGTCCGAGACGGAGAGCGGCTTCGTCTCGACGGTGCTCGACCCGGACGGGAACGAGGTGGAGGACGTCCGGCGGCCGACGTTCACACCTCCCCCGTGGGCTTCACTACCGGAGTCCGTCACTGTCGGGGCGGAGAACGAGGAAGAGGTCGCCTTCGGCTTCACGATGCTCTCAGCGCTGCACTTCTCGAACGGTGGTGGTGTCTATCTCGCTGAAGCGACGACCGACGAATTCGTGCCGATCGGGACGATCGTGGTCCTCAAGGAGGCGCGCCCGCACGCCGGGTTGGACGCCGACGGAGTCGACGCCGTGACTCGCCTGGCTCATGAGGAGGAGGTGCTCGTCGATCTGCAGTCCCTGGACTGCGTACCCGTCTTCTACGGATCCTTCACGGCCTGGGAGCACCGATACCTGGTCATGGAGCACATCGAGGGGAACGATCTGAAGCGCGAATGGATGACGAGGACTCCGCTGCTCCGACCAGCACCGTGGCGAGTCGGTGACCCTGCATACACCTCCTGGCTGACCACGACCGTCGCTCGCCTCGACGCCGCTCTCGCCTCCGTGCACCGCGCAGGATGGCTGCTCGGCGACATCCACCCGAAGAACGTCATCATGCGGAACGGCACGCACCCGTGCTTCCTCGACTTCGAGTTCGCGCATCGAATGGATCCGGAGTGGCGTTGTCGCCGGGGAGCGCCCGGCTACGAGCCCCTGGAAGGCCTGATGGGGACGGAAGCGGACGAGTGGTCGCTCGGCATCCTCGAACTCGATCTCCTCTTCCCCCAAGCGACGATCGCCGACCAGGGCAACGTCGCGAAGATCGAGCAGCTCCTCCGAGCAGCCGCAGACGATCTCGCGGTTCCGCCCGCCGTGCTGCGGTCGATCAGGACCTCCACCCTCGACGTCCTCCCCGCCTCCGGTCAGAGGTCGATCGACGAAGACGTCGGTCGATTCGCCGCCCTCTCGGACGACCAGCTGCGCGGCCAGATCGCCCGCGGTGTCGCATCGGTGCTTCAGTGGACGGACGACTCGCCGGTCGTTCCCGGAGACATCCCTGTCCTCGCCCGCGACAGCGCGGACCACCGTGCCGGATTCCCCTACGGCGCGGCTGGAGTCGTCGCTGTCTTAGGACGATCCGGAGATGTCGACCTCGAGGCCGCCGATCACTGGCTCGCCGCTCGCGTGGCCCAGGTGCGGTCGCGTGGTCTCTGCGGACGCGAGGGAATTCGCTACGCGGCTCGCCAGGCAGGACTCGCGCGCACACTCGAGGTCCTCGACCGCAGGCCCTCGGCCGCCCCTTCAGGTCCGACGCTGTGGTCGGGGTGGGCCGGTGCAGGGCTCGCCGAGCTCGCAGACGGAGGGGACCCGTCGGAGGCGGCCCACCATCTCACCACGCTGCTCGATGAGGACGTCCGAGGAGCCTCCGTCGGCCTCCTGCACGGATGGTCTGCGGCCGCGATCCTGTTCGCCCGACTCCACGAAGCCACTGGCGACGACTTGTACATCACGCTCGCGATACGAGCCGTCGACGCCGATCTGGCGCGCTGTGCGATCACCCGGAACAACACTCTCGAGTTCGATGAGGGATGGAGGACTCTTCCTTACCTGGGGATCGGCTCGACCGGGCCCGGCCTGGCGATCCTGGAGCTGCGGCGGGTCACGGGCGAGGAGCTCTTCGCCGATCCCCTCGCGTCCATCGACGCCGCCGCGTCCTACCAGCAGTGCGCGCAGGCCTCACTCGCCCACGGTCTGTCCGGATTCCTCGTCTACCTCCGCCGCCGCGTACTGCACCGCCCGAGCGCGGAACTCGAGGAGGTCCTCCGCTCGCACGTCCGGTCGCTGCGCCTGCACGCCGTGCTCGACGACACCGGCGTCTTCTTCCGCGGCAACCAGAACCTCCGACTCTCGTCGGACTACCTGACCGGCTCGCTCGGAGTGCTCGCAGCGCTCGACGAGCTCGAGACCGGACGCTCCGCCCTGCCGTTCGGACTCTGACCGAGTCGGCCCGAGACGAGGAGAGGAGGTGATCACAAGAACCGGATCCTCGATTTCCAGACCCTCGAAGGTGAGGCCGACGCGCACGACGCCGCGCGCGTCAGCACCTTCAGCGTCATCTCGCCGTGCCCGGGCTGGCCCAGCTCGATCACGTGGGGCAACTGCTGATAGTCGCTACCGGGCGCCCGCGATCCAGCATGACGTGGATCGCGGGCGTCTCACGAGTAAGACGTCCCCACCTTCGTCGAGGAGAAACGCTCATGATCCCCACCCTCCAGGCTCGAGCCGTCGAGCAGGTCATCACCGTAGGCCGGCAGCGGACGACCGTCCTGCGGGGCTGCGACATCGATCTGGAAGGGGGCGGGCTCACCGCTGTCGTCGGCCGCTCCGGCTCCGGCAAGTCCTCTCTCCTGATGTGCCTCAGCGGACTGGACCGGCCGACGTCCGGCGTCGTCGAGGTCAACGGCCGGGACGTGAACAGGCTGTCAGCGGCCGATCGCGCTCGCATGCTCCGCGCCCAGATCGGGTTCGTGTTCCAGCAGTACAACCTCGTGCCCTTCCTCGATGTCGAGGAGAACATCGCGCTCCCCTTCAGGCTCGACCGATCACCCGTGCCGCACGACCTGATCGGTGGACTCGTGGAATCGTTCGGCCTGCGCGACCGGCGCCGTGCGCCGGCGCGAACGCTCTCGGGAGGTGAGCAGCAGAGGACCGCTCTCTGCCGCGCCCTTGCACGGCGGCCCGGCATCGTCTTCGCCGACGAGCCGACCGGCGCCCTCGACTCGCAGAGCTCGCGGGTCGTCCTGTCGACTCTGAGGACGATGGCGGACGAGGGCCAGATGATCGTGATGGTCACGCACGATCTCGACGCCGCAGCCCTCGCGGACACGGTCGTGGTGATGCACGATGGTCGGACCGTGCGGACGACCGGACGCTGCACCAGCCATGAGCTGCTGAGCATCCTCGAAGAGGCCGGGGCCTGACTCGTGTCCCGTTACGTCGTACGCCTGTTCGCCGACGAGTGGCGCCGATGGTCTCCCGCGATCGCTGTGGTCGCCCTGATGGCGACGCTGATCGGGTTGTGCGTTCAGCAGTTCGCCTGGACCGGCGACCCCGCATTCACCGCCGCTGTCACGGAGGCCGGCGTCGCGCTCGGGGAGTTCCGGATCCTCTCGATCACGATCTACACTGTCGTGGCGCTCGTCGGCTGGGTCGCCCTGACGATCGTCGGCCGAGCGAGCGTTCTGGCCACAGGACGCACGCACGCGCTCTGGCTCCTGCTGGGCGCCTCCCGAGCCCAGGTGTTCGTCGTCACTCTCCTCGTGCTCGGCATCGTGAGTCTCCTCGGCGCCGGCATCGGAGCGCTCCTCTCGACACTGCTGGCGTTCTGGGCGGTTCCCGCATTCAACGGTGCCGTCTCGTCCGAGGTCGATCTTCCGAGCTTCTCGCTCGCGCCCTGGGCTCCGGTGGTCACGCTGGCGCTCGGCACGCTCACCGCTCTGGCGGGCGGAGTCCTGCCCGCGCGCCGCGCCGCCCGCACGCCGCCGAGCGCCGCGCTGCGTGAAGTCGGGAGCGGTCGACCGGGTACGGCGATGCGCGCGGTGCGGATCGGCTGCGGCATCGCCCTCCTCCTCATCGCCTCCGGCCTTGTCACGGCATCCGCCTCTGCTCGAGAACTCGGAGCGACCGGACCGGCGCCGATGTTCAACCTGGCCGTCGACGTAGGAGGCAGCGTCCTCGTGGCCGTCTACCTCCTCTGCCCGGAGGTGATCGCGCTCGTCTTCCGGGCTCTGCACGCGCTCTCCGCCCGATCGGGTCTCGTCGTCGCGGCTCTCGGAATCCGCGCGGCAGCAGCCCGGGTGCAGGTCAGCACCGCCACGATCGCGCCGCTCACGGCAGGGCTGGGGGCGATCGCCGTGCTCCTGTGCGCGGTGGAGTCCGTCGTCGCCATGACGACGGCGGTCCGGCCCGGGACCCGCGCCGATCTCACCGATGTTCTGACGATCGTCGCAGTCGTAGCCGTGTCGATGCTCGCCACCAGCGCCACTGTCGTCGCTCTCTCTGCGCAGAACCGCGAGCGCGAGATCGCCCTGCTCCAGGCAGCGGGCCTGCAGCGCCGACAGATCATCGGGCTCGTCGTCTCCGAGAGCCTCGCGATGTCCCTCGCCGCTTCCACAGCAGCTGCCGCACCCGTCGCCGCCACCGGCGCGGTCTGCTGGCTCGTCAGTCGCGCAGCACTGGGCGAAGGGGTAGTGATCTGGCCGGTCCCGAGCGTCGTTCTCGGCCTCATCGGCTCGTGGATCGTGCTCTCGCTGATCCTCCTGATTCCCGCGCAGGCTCGGCTTCGCCGTCCCCCTGGACCGAGGTTGCGTGAGCAGGGTGTCTGACGTGATCACGGCTCGCGACGCACTGCCGCCTCGGGTTTCTGCGATCGCCGGACGGCTGCGACATCTCGCAGCTCTGCAGCCGTCGAGCGCAGCCGCGGAGCCGACAGGCCCCCGGCAGGTGCTCCTCCGGGATCCCGACGGGCGCCCCGTGCAGCACACCCTCGTCATCGCACCGCAGGAGTCTCTGGTGCTCTCGCCGGGCGCCGCCGCTTTCGCACTTGTGAGCGATCAGGACGGTGATGAGCATCACCGCATCCGCGTCGCCGTCGCGACCAGGAGCGGAGCCGTCGAGATCGTTCAGGACGAGCGCCCCGTCTCCCCGCGCATCCGATCGTTCTCGGACGGATTCCTCTGGATAAGGCGGAACGACGCGGGTCGGCCCTGGCAGGCGGTCTGGTGGCATCGCAGCCTGACGACTCCCCACGTGCTGCTCGAAGAGCCCGATCAGGCTCGGAGGCTCGATCTGCGCAGCGTCGCCGGGGCGATCGCCGTACTCGCATCGAGAGGGGCGCGCGACTCCCGGTACTGGGTGCTGACCGGAGAGGAGAGCAGTCCCCCGACGTGCCGTCGCCTCGACCTCGGCACGGAGAACGCGGAGGTCTCCGCCTGCAGGGGCGGCCTCGCGGTCCTGTATCGACGGCACGGAGTCGTCCGGATGACCGGCTCGACGCGTCCTCTCGAGGTTCCCGTTCCGAAGGCCCTTCAGGCGGAGCACCTGCAGGAGGCCCAGGGTGAGCTCTTCGTACTCGGTCGGTCGTCCGGCAGGAGAGCGGTGTGGCTGCCCGGCGGCGGGGCAGACGCGCTCTGGCTCGCGCCGGCGGCCGGGACCCTTGTTCCCGCCGTCGATCCGATCACCCGCCACCCGATCATGCTCGTCTCCTCCCCTGCTCACCGCGCCCACTGCGTCACCCCTGTGCCGGGTAAGGCACTCGCCACCGAGGTCACAGAACGGATGAAGGTCACGTCACTCACTGCGCCGAGCCGGGACGGCACCCTCGTCCCGCTCACCCTGATGACTCCTGACGGCGCCGACAGCTGTCCCGTCGTCGTCCACGTCTACGGCGCCTACGGCATCAGCCTCGAGGGGCCGTTCGATCCCTTCACGGACGACCTCCTCGCGCGCGGAGCCGCGATCGCCTACTGCCATGTCCGCGGGGGCGGAGAGAACGGCCCGGAGTGGCATCGGCAGGCGACCGGCCTCGGCCGCGAGCGCCCGATCGAGGACCTCCTCGCCTGCCTGGCGTTGCTTCGTGAGCTTCCAGGGATCGACTCGCACCGGCTCCTTCTCACCGCGGCGAGCGCGGGCGCGCTGGTCGCTGCGACGGTCTGCCTCCGTCGCCCCGCAGAACTCCGTGGCCTCCACCTCGTGCATCCCTTCCTCGATCCCGTCGGCGCGCTCGATGATCGCTCCGCAGCCGCGGCGGCGTCCGACCGTGAGGAGTTCGGTGACCCTGACTGGATCCTCGCGAGCGGGCTCTCTCCACTCGCGACGATCGCCACAATGGTGGGGCGGAGCCGACCGCTTCCGCGCGCGTGGATTCGAGCCGGTCTCCGCGATGCCCGAGTCGACGCGTCGGCGATCGCGGAATTCGCAAGCGCCTACCGGGCAGTGGCTGAGCGCGACGATCCCGCGCACGTCGTCCTCCGTGCGACCTCGGGCGGTCACCTCAGCGGACTGACGCCCGAGGAGTCCCACCAGGAGAACGTCCTCGCTCACGCCTGGACGCTCGACCTCCTCGGCCTGGCCTGACCCGTCGAGCGCAAGGACGAGGGCGATCGTTCCGGCGGGAGCCGATCTCGTCCAGGCGAGAACTGCCCGACGCCGTCACCGGCCGGCACCCGACACCCCGCCCGCCGAGCTCTGCGGCACCGGTCCGCACCGCCACAGAGAGAACCCGGTGACCGCGGAGGCGTGCTCCCCCGACTCCGTCCCCGCCGGCCCCCACTCCTGCAGCTCGGTGCACCCGTCAGCCACCACGGCCTTCCGCACCGACTCGGTCGGCGGAGCGGAGTTCTTCAGCACCAGCAGAGGCGTGCGTCCTGCCGCGATCATCCGGGTGACGTCCTGCTCGGTGAAGACCCGCGCCTGGCCGGAGTAGCCGCCGTCGGTGAGCACGCTCGCGCCGGTCGCCGTGATGATCGGCGCCGAGATCGCCCAGGAGTCGGTGAGGAACAGGGGCGCGCCGTCCACCCCGCCGCCGGCGGCACGAGCGGCGGCGACCAGGCCGGTCTCGTCGACGGTCATCGAGTCGTGCCCGCCGACCGCGTCCGGCGATGAGACCGCGAACGGAGCCGAGGTCTCGGCCCGCTGCGGGAAGCGCAGGCCGACGAGCGCGTCGCCGCCCGACCCGTCGAGGGATGCGTCGAGCACCTGCAGGCTGAACGCGACCGGCCCGGCCAGGATCACGACCGCTGCCGCGAGCGCGACGGGACGACGGCGGGCCGCTTCCCTCCGGCTCCCGACCGCTCGCTCCACCGCACCGCCCCTCCGTCGCCGCGCCGCCACCGCGACCACGACGAGCCCTGCTCCGGCGAGCGCCGCGAACGGCAGGCCCAGCACCGCGGGCAGCTGCCCGCCCACGGCGAGCACCGCGCTCCACGCCGTCTGCGCGACGAGGAGGAGCGGCAGCACCAGCCGCGCGACGACCCGGGTCGACGCGAGCAGCCGCACCGCTTCCGCCCAGCCCAGCGCCGCGAGGAGCGCCAGCTGCACTCCGATCGCCGCGACGTAGGCGGTGTGCGGCACCGTCGCCACCGAGAGCACCGCCGCCGCCGTCGCCAGCCACACCACGGTCAGGACCAGGAGGGCGAACGGACCGCGGGTGCTCCCCCGCCGCGGCCGCCAGCGCACCGCCCCCAGGATCAGCCCCGCGAGCGCCGCGGGGTACAGCCAGCCCACCTGGGTCGCGTACTGCGCGAGCAGAAGCTTCACCGGCGACGATCCCGCCGCTCCGCCCATCGCCGCGACGTGGGCGGACGCGACGACGGCGCCGGGCACCGCTCCCGGGATCAGCCGGTCGAGCCCGTTGAACCCGAACACCATCGCGAAGACGTCGTTCCCCGTCGACCCGTCGATGTAGGGCCGGTCCCCTGCCGGCACCGCCTGCATCGCGACCATCCACGCCACCGAGGCGCCCACCACGACGGCCAGGAGCCCGCCCGCCCAGGCGAGGGCTCGGCGCCACCCGCGCACCCCGACGAGAGTCGCCACCACGAGCGCCGGCAGGACGAACCAGGCCTGCATCATCTTCGCCTGGAAGCCGATCCCGATGGACAGCCCGGTCATCAGCAGCGGCCACCACCGCTCCGTCAGCACCGCGCGCTGCCACCACACCAGCGCCACGGCGAGTGCCGCCGTGAGCAGCCCGTCCTCCATCGGGTGCCCGAACATCGACACGAGGATCGGCGTGCTCGCCGCCGCTGCCGCCGCGACCAGCCCGAGCCCCCGGCCGCCCCACCGGAGCCCGACGACCGAGCACGCCGCGACCGTGATCAGCCCCTCGATCAGCTGCGGCAGCGCGATCGACGACGTCGACATGCCGAACAGCCGGATGCTCAGCGCCTGCGGCACCGCGAACCCCGCCAGCTTGTCCAGCGTCACCGTGGCGGCGGGATCGAAGGCTCCGAACGCCAGCGCGTGCCACGACTCCGACATCGACCGTGCCGCCGCCTCGTAGAAGACGGCGTCTCCGCCCCGGGCGAGATTCCAGCCGGTGAGGGCCGTCGAACCGCACAGGATCGCGAGGAGGGTGAGCCGCGCCCACCAGGGTTCGCGCCACCAGCGGGCGAGCGGAGCGGAGTGGGTCACGTCCACCGACGCTAGGGAGCCGGCCTGCCGCCGCCCTTGCGGGCGGTCGGGGAGACGCCGTGCATGCCGCTCCGGCCTCTCAGTCCGGACGCCGCCGGCACGGCCGACGACCAGGAAGGGTGCCGCGCCGCCCCGGTCACCCTCTAGGGTGCGGACATGCCCCGCTCCATGGCCGACCTCTCCTTCCGCCGCGCCCAGTGGGAGCAGCGCTACGCACCGCACGTGGCTCCCGTGAACCGCTGGGTCGACGAGCTGCGGAACCCCTACGGACGCGGCTGGCTGCCCTACGTCGCGCCCCTGCACGGCGGAGTGGAGGCGCGCGTCCTCAGCGTCCTCCGCGATCCCGGCCCCGCCACTCAGGACGGCATCGGAAGCGGCTTCCTCTGCACCGAGAACGACGACCCGACGGCGGAGCTCATGGCCGGGCTGATGGACGAGGTGGGCCTCGCCCCCGCCGACCTGCTGCCGTGGAACGCCTACCCCTGGTACATCAACCGGGCCCCGAACGCCGAGCAGCTCGACGCCGGCGTCGAGACCGTCCTGCATCTGCTCGCGCTCGCCCCCGACGTCGAGGTGGTCCTCCTGCAGGGCGGCGACGCCGATCACGGCTGGCGGCGCCTCCTCAGGCGGCACCCGGCGATCGAGCGCGAGCGCGGCCTCACGGTGATCCGCACCTTCCATCCGTCGCGACAGGCGCTCTGGGCACGGGATCCCGCCGAGCGGGAGGCGCGCTCCGCTCGACGTCGCGTGGCTTTCGCCGAGGTCGCCGCAGCGCTCCGGTGAGCGGCCCGCAGCGTCACGACGAGGCCCGGAAACGACGGAAGCCCTGACGACGACCATTGGTCTCATCAGGGCTTTCCGTCGGGCTGACAGGATTTGAACCTGCGACCCCTTGACCCCCAGTCAAGTGCGCTACCAAGCTGCGCCACAGCCCGTGGCAGACCGGGCCGAGGCCCGGGCAACTCGACTACCTTAGCGGATGCCGACGCCGGAAGTGAAAACGAGCGGGCCCCGTAGACTCGCTGGGCGGAACGCGTCGGCACGGGTCGACGCGCCGTCGGCAGCTCGGGAGGCGTCAGCAGTGGATGCGCGGCAGAAGCGATCACAGGTGGCCCTGCACCGGGCGATCGTCGAACTCGCGACCGGCCGCGACGTCGCCACCCTCACCGTCTCCGAGATCACCGATCTCGCCGGCGTGAACCGCTCCACCTTCTACGCCCACGCCTCGTCCGCCGCGGAGCTGCTCTGCGCCGCCCTGCAGGACGAGCTCGACGCGATCCGGGAGGGCTACCTCCAGCAGCTCCGGAGCGGTGCCGCGACCGACGCGAGCATCCGCGAGGGCACCTCCCGCGTCCTCGGCCACCTGGACGGCCACCGCGACCTCTACCTCCGCGCCTTCGACGCCCCCGGCGGGGACTCGGGCCTCCGCGCGATGCTGGCAGGGCACTTCCGCACCGCCGTCTCCGCGACGCTCGACACGGGGATCCTCGACGTCCCGGCCGCGGACGCACCGCTCGGCTTCCTCGAGGACGCGACGGCCTCGTTCCTCGCGGCGGGCTCCGTCGGCCTGATGGAGCAGTGGCTCCGTCTGCCCGCGCCCCGCGATCCCGGCAGCTACCTCGCCGCCTACCGACGGCTCCTGCCGCCGTGGTGGCCCTTCGCCACCGGCGACTGACCGGCCTCCCGGCCCTGCCGACGCCCGCTCGGAGAGACGACCGCCCGGTTCGAGGGAGGCCGCTGGGCCTTCGGCAGCACCGCGCCGCCCGTCATTCCCGCTCGCGACGAGGCCGACCCGCTCGATCGAGCCGCATCGGAGTGGCATCCGCCCCTCGACTCGACGACCGCTCCTCCCGGAGACGCGGACGGCCCGCGGGAGGAGCTCCCACGGGCCGGACACGGTGCGGCTGCGCTCAGCGCGCGCGCTTCTCGCGGACGCGCATGTTGACGTTCACCGGCGACCCCTGGAAGCCGTAGATCTCGCGCAGGCGGCGCGCGATGTAGCGGCGGTAGCCCGGGTCGAGGAACCCGGTCGTGAAGAGGACGAATGTCGGCGGGCGCGACGAGGCCTGCGTGCCGAAGAGCACGCGGGGCTGCTTGCCTCCGCGGAGGGGGTGCGGGTGCGCCGCGGTGAGCTCGGCGAGGAACGCGTTGAACTTGCCCGTCGGGATGCGCGTGTCCCACGACTCGAGGGCGAGCTCGAGCGCCGGCACGAGCTTCTCGAGGTGTCGGCCGGTGCGGGCCGAGATGTTGACGCGGGGCGCCCACGCCACGTGGGCGAGGTCGGTCTCGATCTCGCGCTCGAGGTAGCGGCGGCGCTCGTCGTCGAGGAGGTCCCACTTGTTGAAGGCGAGCACGAGCGCCCGGCCCGACTCCAGCACCAGGTCGATGATGCGGACGTCCTGCTCCGAGATCGGCTGCGAGACGTCGAGGACGACGACGGCGACCTCCGCCTTCTCGAGCGCGGTCGAGGTGCGCAGCGACGCGTAGAAGTCGGCGCCCTGCTGGAGGTGCACGCGGCGGCGGATGCCCGCGGTGTCGACGAAGCGCCAGACCTTGCCGGCGATCTCGACCTGCTCGTCGACCGGGTCGCGGGTGGTGCCGGCGAGCTCGTTGACGACGACCCGCTCCTCCCCCGCCGCCTTGTTGAGCAGGCTGGACTTGCCGACGTTCGGGCGGCCGAGGATCGCGACGCGGCGCGGTCCGCCGACCTCGCGCTTGGCGACGGCCGACTCCAGAGGGAGCTTCTCGAGCACCGCGTCGAGCAGGTCGGCGACGCCGCGGCCGTGGACCGCCGAGACGGGGCGGGGCTCGCCCAGGCCGAGCGACCACAGCGAGGCGGCGTTCGGCTCCTGGCGGGCGTCGTCCACCTTGTTGGCGGCGAGGAAGACCGGCTTCTTCGTCTTGCGCAGCAGCTTCACGACGTGCTCGTCGGTCGCGGTCGCGCCGACGTTCGCGTCGACGACGAAGATGACGGCGTCGGCGAGGTCGATGGCGATCTCGGCCTGCATGGCGACGGAGGCGTCGATGCCGCGGGCGTCGGGCTCCCAGCCGCCGGTGTCGACGATGGTGAACGCCCTGTCGATCCACTCCGCCTTGTAGGACACGCGGTCGCGCGTGACGCCCGGGGTGTCCTCGACGACGGCCTCGCGGCGGCCGAGGATGCGGTTCACCAGCGCGGACTTGCCGACGTTGGGGCGGCCCACGATCGCCACGACCGGGAGGGCGGGGAGGTAGCGGACCTCGTCCGAGTCCTCCCCGGCGAACTCGAGGAGGTCGAGGTCCTCCTCGTCGAGGTCGTAGTCCTCGAGTCCGCTCCGGAGCGCCTGCGCGCGTGAGGAGGCGAGCTGCTCGTCGAGGTCGCCGAGGCGCTCGACGAGGTCGTCGTCTCCGAAGTTCAGCTCGTCGTCACCGACGTGCGTATCCTGTGCCATGACCGGCCCTTGCTCTCGAAGTTCGGACCTCGGCGACGACCGCGTCGACGGTCTGCTCGAAGTCGAGATGAGTGGAGTCGAGAAGAGTGACTCCTTCTGCGGCGTTCATGAAGTCGACCACCTGCGAGTCGGCGCGGTCCCTCGACCGCAGCGCCTGACCCGTCGCCTCGGCGGATTCCGTGGTGACCTCGCGCGAACGCCTTGCCATTCTAGCCTCTTCGCTCGCCGTCAGCAGGATCCGGACCGGAGCGGTCGGTGCGACGACCGTCGTGATGTCGCGGCCCTCGACGATGATGCCCTCCCGGCGCGTCTCGCCGATGATCCTCCGGAACAGCAGGGTGATCCTCCGACGGACCTCGGGGACCTTCGCCACGGCCGAGACCCGCGCGGTCACCCGGGGCTCGCGGATGGCGGCGGTCACCTCGGTCGGACCGACCCACACCGAGTACGACTCGGGGTCGGTGCCGATGGAGTAGTCGAAGCCGTCGAGCGCGTCGACGATCGCGTCCTGGTCCTCGAAGTCGAGGCCGCGGTCGAGCCCGTGCCAGGCGAGCGCGCGGTAGGCCGCTCCCGTGTCGAGGAACTCGAAGTCGAGGCGGCGGGCGGCAGCCCTCGACACGCTGGACTTGCCGCTGCCGGCCGGGCCGTCGATGGCGACCACGACGGCCTCGCCGAAGTCGCCCTGCTCGGCGGCCTCGGAGCGCGCCTCGCGCTCGGGAGCCGCGCCCCCGTCCTCCGGGATGCTCTGCTGTGCCCGGCGGGCGGGCGTCATCCTGTTCAGGCCGCCCTCCTGCCTGTTCTGCTCGGTGCTCATCCGGCGATCCTCCAGCCGCGTATGGTCAGTTCTTCGGTCAGCGGCGCGACCGCTTCGGGCACCACCGAGATCTCGGCGAGACCCACTCGGCGCCCCTGCGCGTGCTCGAGGCGCACGTCCTCGAGGTTGACGCCCGCCTCGCCGATCTCGACCAGGAGTCGCGCGAGGGTTCCGGGAGAGTCGTCGACGAGGACGATCAGGGTCGAGAAGCGCTGGTCCTGGCCGTGCTTGCCGGGCAGGCGCGCCACTCCGGCGTTGCCCGCGGCCAGGTGCTCGGCGAGCACGCGGCGCGAGCCGGGCGCCTCGAGGTCGCGGAGAGCGTCGGCGACCGCGGCGACGTCGTCGCGGAAGGCGTCGAGCACCGCGACGACGTGCTCGCGGTTCGCGGCCAGGATCTGCATCCAGAGCTCGGGGGCCGAGGCCGCCAGGCGCGAGACGTCGCGGACGCCCTGCCCGGCGAGGCGGAGCGCCGCGTTCGGGGCGTCGAGGAGGCGCTGGCCGAGCAGTGACGAGATCACCTGCGGGGCGTGCGAGACGAGGCCGACCGAGAGGTCGTGCTCCTCCGGGTCCATCTCGACGATGGTGCCGCCGAGGTCGAGAGCGAGGCCCTCCACCCGCGCGAGCGCGTCGGGCGCGGTCTCGCCGTCGCGGCAGATCACCCAGGGCCGACCGACGAAGAGGTCCCCCCGCGCGGCGACCGGTCCGCCGCGCTCGCGGCCGGCCATCGGGTGCGAGCCGATGTAGCGGGCGAGGTCGACGCCGCGGGAGCGCAGCTCGCGCAGCGGCTGGGTCTTGACGCTCGCCACGTCGGTGACGACGGCTCCGGGGTGCGCCGCGAGCTCGCGCTCGACGACGCTCGCGGTGACGTCAGGGGGGACGCAGACGACGACGACGGAGGGCCGGTCGTCGGCGGAGGCGGCGCGGCCGGCCCCGTAGTCGATGGCGAGGGAGAGGCTCGCGGGCGAGGCGTCGTCGAGGACGACGTCGATCCCGCGGGAGGCGAGGCCGAGGCCGATGGAGGCGCCGAGTAGTCCGGAGCCGACCACCCGCACCGTCCCGGTCGTCCGCATCGCGGGCGGCGCGGGGTGCAGGAGCTCGTTCACCCCGACAGCCTAGCGATCGGCGCGGCGCTGCTTGTCGGCGCCGGACCGGCGCGGAGGACCGTCGCTCCGCCCGCCGCCGGCGGAGGAGCCGCCGCGATCGGACGACCGTCCCGCCGAGCCGCCGCGGTCGGACGACCGTCCGGACGATCCGCCGCGATCCGAGGATCGCCCGGCCGAGCCGCGCTCCGCCGGGGCGACGCGCTCGCCGCTGTCAGGCCGGGGCCGCCGCGCACCCGCGCTCACCTTCTTCGAGGGGACCGCGGGAGCGGCCGCCACCGCCTCGCCGCCCTGCCGCGCGATCGTGAGCAGCGCGCCCAGCTCCTCCCGGGTCAGGTCGCGCAGATCGCCCGAGCGCAGGGTGCCCAGGTGCAGCGGCCCGAACTGGCGCCGGACGAGCTCGATCACCGGGTGGCCGACCGCCGCCATCATCCGGCGGACGACCCGGTTGCGACCGGAGTGCAGGGTGATCTCGACGAGCGAGGCGTTCGAGCGGCCCTCCGGCCGGCCGAGGAGACGCGCCTTGTCGGCGGCCACCGGTCCGTCGTCGAGCTCGATCCCGGTGGTCAGCGTCGCGATCGTCTGCGGGAGCACCTGCCCGTGCACCTTCGCGATGTAGGTCTTCGTCACTCCGAACGACGGGTGCGCGAGGACGTGGGCGAGCTCGCCGTCGTTGGTCAGCACCAGCAGGCCCGAGGTCTCGGCGTCGAGGCGCCCGACGTTGAACAGCCGCTCCTCGAAGTTCTTCGTGTAGAGGCTGAGGTCGGTGCGTCCGTTCTCGTCCGCCAGCGAGCTGACGACGCCGATCGGCTTGTTGAGCATGACGTAGCGGCGCGAGGTGTCCAGCTGCACCGCGACCCCGTCGACCTCGATCCGGTCGGTCGCCGGATCGATGCGGCGGCCGAGCTCGTCCGCCACCTCGCCGTTGACGCGGATCCGCCGCGCCACGATCATCTCCTCGACCACTCGTCGGGAGGCGACCCCCGCTGCCGCGAGGACCTTCTGCAGTCGTTCGCCGTCGGGGCCGCTGTCAGGCGCGCTCATCGAATCCGTCTCTTCCGTCGCTCAGTAGGGGGGAGATCTTCGGCAGCTCGTCGAGCGAGGTGAGGCCGAGGTGCACGAGCAGCTGCTCGGTGGTGCCGTAGAGGACCGCGCCCGTCTCGGGGTCGTGGCCGACCTCCGCGATGAGGCCGCGGCCGAGGAGGGTGCGCGCGACGGAGTCGACGTTGACCGCGCGGATCTGCGCGACCTGACCGCGCGAGACCGGCTGCTTGTAGGCGATCACGGCGAGCGTCTCGAGCGCCGCCTGCGAGAGCCGCGTCGGGTTCTGCGTCAGGACGAAGTCCTTGACCACCGGGTCGTACTCGCGGCGCACGTAGATCCGCCAGCCGGCACCGACCTCGCGCAGCTCGAAGCCCCGGCGGATCGCCCCGTAGGCGCCGTCGTAGTCGGCGACCAGGCGCTCGATCGACTGGCGGACCACGGCGATCGGCCTCGACAGCGCGGTCGCGAGGGAGGCGAGCGGCTGCGGCTCGTCCGCGACCATCAGGATCGCCTCGATCGCCCGGTCGATCTCGAACGCGACGGTCCCGGGGCCGGCGTCAGGAGTCATAGTCGGCTCCGAGCGCGGCGAGGCTCGCATCGCTCCACTGCTCGGCGACCCAGCGCAGCGTGAGCTCGCCGAGCGGCTCCGGCTGGTCGAACGAGATCGCGGCGTGCCGGTAGAGCTCGAGCACGGCCAGGAAGCGCGCGACGATCACGCCTTTCTCGTCGGCGTCCGCGATCAGCTCGCCGAAGGTGGCCCTCCCGCGGGCGCGCAGCATCGCCACGACGTGGGCGGCCTGCTCCCGGATGCTGATCTGCGGGGCGTGCAGGTGGTCCAGGCCCACCGTCGGCAGCTCGCGCGGAGCGAGGGCGACGGTCGCGAGGGCGGCGAAGTCGGCGGGCGACAGGGTCCAGACGAGCTCCGGCTTCGCGGACCGGTACTCCTCCTCCAGAGGCACGTCGCGCACGTGGCGGGCGGTCTCGATCGCGATCCGCTCGGCGAACCACGACGACACCTGCTTGAAGGCCCGGTACTGCAGGAGCCGGGCGAACAGCAGGTCTCGCGCCTCCAGCAGCGCCGCGTCCTCCGCGTCCACGAGCTCGCCCTGGGGCAGGAGTCCGGCGATCTTCAGGTCGAGGAGCGTCGCGGCGACGACGAGGAACTCCGACGCGCGGTCCAGCCCCTCGAGCGAGTCGATCCCGTGCAGGTACGAGAGGAACTCGTCCGTCACGGCGCTCAGCGCGATCTCGGTGATGTCGACCTGCTGCTTCGCGATGAGGCTCAGCAGGAGGTCGAACGGACCCTCGAAGTTGGTCAGCGCGAGGTGGAACCCGGTGGGAGCGGCGCGCTCCTCGAGGAGGACCTCAGGCGACCGCGCCACGCGAGATCAGCTCCCTGGCGAGCTTGCGGTACGCCTTCGCGGCGTTGTGCTCGGGCGCGAACTGGGTGATCGGGACGCCGGACACGCTGGCGTCCGGGAACTTCACCGTGCGGCCGATCACCGTCTCGAGCACGCTGTCGCCGAAGGCGTCGACCACCCGGTCGAGCACCTCCCGCGAGTGCAGGGTGCGGGAGTCGTACATCGTGGGCAGGATGCCGTCGAGCTCGATCACCGGGTTGAGCCGGTCGCGGACCTTGTCGATCGTCTCGATCAGCAGGGCGACGCCGCGCAGCGCGAAGAACTCGCACTCGAGCGGGATGAGGACGCCGTGGCTCGCGGTGAGCGCGTTGACCGTGAGCAGGCCCAGCGAGGGCTGGCAGTCGATCAGGATGACGTCGTAGTCCGCGCTCACCTTGCGGAGCACCCGGGCGAGGATCTGCTCGCGCGCGACCTCGTTGACGAGGTGGACCTCGGCGGCGGAGAGGTCGATGTTGGCCGGGATGACGTCCAGGCCCGGCACGCGGGTCCTCCGGATCGCCTCGGCCGGGTCCTTCACGGTGCCGAGGAGCAGGTCGTAGATCGTGATGGCGTCGTAGGTCGTGACCCCGAGGCCGGCCGAGAGGGCGCCCTGCGGGTCGAAGTCGATGGCCAGCACGCGTCGGCCGTACTCGGCGAGGGTCGCGCCCAGGTTGATGGTCGTCGTCGTCTTGCCGACGCCGCCCTTCTGGTTGCAGAGGGAGATGATCCGAGCGGGGCCGTGACCGGTGAGCTCCACCGGCAGCGGGAAGTCGCGCAGGGGGCGGCCGGTCGGGCCGAGCGTCGGGGCTTCGAGACCGGTGAGCTCGGCCTTGTCGTCCGTCTTGCGTGTCACCTGCGTCGTCCTCGCTTCCGTGGCGGCGTGCGCTCCCGCGCGGCCTCCGACGAGTGTACCGGCGCCCCGCTCCCCGGCCGCCGCGCCCCGCCGCGCGGGGCCGCGGCTCTAGCGCCGCGCTCGCGGGTGCGCGGACGTGTAGACGTCCCGGAGCGTGTCCGCCGTCACCAGCGTGTAGATCTGCGTCGTCGCCACCGAGGCGTGCCCGAGGAGCTCCTGCACCACGCGGACGTCGGCACCGCCCGCGAGCAGGTGGGTCGCGAACGAGTGCCGGAAGGTGTGCGGCGAGATCTCCCGGTCCAGCCCGGCCTTCTCGGCGACGGCGCGGATGACCAGCCAGGCGCTCTGCCGCGACAGGCGGCTCCCGCGGACCCCCAGGAAGAGCGCCGGCGTCGCGCGTCCCCTCCGCGAGAGCTCGGGCCGCGCACGCACGAGGTACTCGTCGACCGCCTCGCGGGCGAAGCGGCCGAGCGGCACCATCCGCTGCTTGGACCCCTTGCCCGTCAGCCGCACCACCTCCGCGGCGACCACGTCGTCGACGTTCAGGTCCACCGCCTCCGAGATGCGCGCGCCCGTCGCGTAGAGCAGCTCCAGCAGGGCCCGGTCCCGCAGGTCCGCGAGCTCCTCGCCGCGCGCCGCGTCGAGCAGTGCCGCCATCTGCTCGACCGTGACCGCCTTCGGCAGGGTCATCGGGACCTTCGGCGGCATCACGTCCCGGGCAACGTCGTCCGCGACGACCCCCTCCTCGAGGGCGAAGCGGTGCAGCCCTCGGACGCTCGAGAGGATCCGTGCGCGCGAGCTCGCCGCGAGCGGCCGCTCCGGGCGTGCGGCCAGCCAGGAGGAGAACTCCCCCACGTCGACCCGTCCGAGCTGCGCCAGATCGACGGTCCCGCGCTCCTCGAGCCAGCCGAGGTAGAGCTCCAGGTCGCGCCGGTAGGCCGCGAGCGTGTGCGCCGAGAGCCCGCGCTCCACGCTCGCCTGCCGGAGGTACGCCTCGGCGCAGGCGCGGGGGCTCACCCCCGGGGGTGGCGGACCCGCGGGTGGCGCGTCCACGGCGAGGACGCGTCGCCCAGCCCGTCCCAGTCGCGCGAGCGGAACGCGTGCGCCGCGAGCACCGCGATCGTCAGCGAGGGGTTCTGCACCCGGCGGGCGAGGACCGCCTCGACCGCCTCGTCCAGCGGCACCCACCGCAGCTCCATGTCCGCCTCCTCCGCCTCGCGGTCGAAGGCGGAGCCGGTGGACGAGAGCCCGCGGGCCAGGTAGATCCGGATGACCTCGTCGCTGCCGCCCGGCGAGGTGGCGAACTCCGAGAGCAGGTCCCAGCGCTCGGCCTGCAGGTCCGTCTCCTCGCCCAGCTCCCGCTGAGCGGCGACCAGGGGATCCTCGCCCTCGACGTCGAGCAGGCCGGCCGGGATCTCCCACTCGCGGGTGCGGACAGGGTGCCGGTACTGCTTGATCAGGGCGACGCGGTCCTCGTCGTCGAGGGCCAGCACGGCGACGGCTCCCGTGTGATCGAGGAACTCCCGGCGCAGCTCGCCGCCGCCGTAGCGGAACGTCTCGGCGCGGACGCCCCAGACCATCCCGTCGAAGACGCGCTCACTGGTCAGGACCTCCGGCTCGACGAGCTCGTCCGACAGCGGCTCACTCATCGGCGCCCGCCTCCGATGCCGGGAAGAGGCGCGAGGCCTCCTGGCGCTCGAGGGCGGCGGTCACGAGGCCGCGGAAGAGCGGGTGCGCGGCGTTCGGGCGCGAGCGGAGCTCCGGGTGCGCCTGCGTGCCCACGTAGTAGGGGTGCTTCTCGCGGGGCAGCTCGACGTACTCCACGAGGTGGCCGTCGGGCGAGAGGCCCGAGAACCAGAGCCCCGCCTCGGCGATCCGGTCGCGGTAGCGGTTGTTGACCTCGTAGCGGTGACGGTGGCGCTCGGCAGCCTCAGGTGCGCCGTACACCTCGGCGACGATCGAGCCCTCGGCGAGCTCGGCCGTGTAGAGGCCGAGGCGCATCGTGCCGCCCATGTCCCCGGACGCGAGGATCTCGACCTGCTCGGCCATCGTCGCGATGACGGGGAACTCCGTCTCCGGGTCGAACTCCGACGACGAGGCCCCCTCGAGGCCGGCCTCGTTGCGGGCGTACTCGATGACCATGCACTGCAGGCCGAGGCAGAGCCCGAGGGTCGGTATCCCGTTCTCCCGCGCGAAGCGCAGCGCGCCGAGCTTGCCCTCGATGCCGCGGATGCCGAAGCCGCCGGGCACGCAGATGCCGTCGAGCTCGGAGAGCGCCTTGGCCGCAGCCTCGGGGTCCTCGAGCCCGTCGGAGGCGATCCAGCGGATGGCGACCTTCGTCTGCTGCGCGAAGCCGCCGGCCCGCAGAGCCTCCGTCACGGAGAGGTAGGCGTCGGGCAGGTCGATGTACTTCCCGACCAGGCCGATGGTGACCTCGTGCTTGGGCTCGTGCACGGCCTCGAGCAGTCGCGACCAGCCGTCCCAGACGACCTCGCCGGCCGGGAGGCCCAGCTGGTCGATGATGTAGGCGTCGAGGCCCTGCTCGTTGAGCATCTGCGGGATCTCGTAGATCGACGCGACGTCCTTGGCGTTGACCACGGCCTGCTCGTCGACGTCGCACATCAGCGCGATCTTGCGCTTGTTCGACTCCGACACGGGCCGGTCGCTCCGCAGCACCAGCGCGTCCGGCTGGATGCCGATCGAGCGCAGCGCCGCGACGGAGTGCTGGGTGGGCTTGGTCTTCTGCTCGCCGGAGGCGCCCATGAAGGGCACCAGCGAGACGTGCACGAAGAAGACGTTGCGGCGGCCGAGCTCGTGGCGGACCTGGCGGGCCGACTCGATGAACGGCTGGCTCTCGATGTCGCCGACGGTGCCGCCGATCTCGGTGATGATGACGTCCGGCTGCGGGTCGTCCTCCGACTGGAGGCGCATGCGCCGCTTGATCTCGTCCGTGATGTGCGGGATGACCTGGACCGTGTCGCCGAGGTACTCGCCGGCGCGCTCCCGCGCGATGACCCGCGAGTAGATCTGGCCGGTCGTGACGTTCGCGGCCTGGTTCAGGTTGATGTCGAGGAAGCGCTCGTAGTGGCCGATGTCGAGATCGGTCTCGGCGCCGTCGTCGGTCACGAAGACCTCGCCGTGCTGGAACGGGTTCATCGTCCCCGGGTCCACGTTGAGGTACGGGTCGAGCTTCTGCATGACGACGCGCAGCCCGCGCGCGGTCAGCAGGTTGCCCAGGCTCGCGGCCGTGAGTCCCTTGCCGAGCGAGGAGACGACACCGCCGGTGACGAAGATGTGCTTCGTGATCTTCGAGGGGGCGTCCTGCCCGGCCGTCGAAGCGTTCCGGGTCGAGGACCTGGAGGAGCCCTCGGGATCCGAGGGAGAAGAAGAGGAAAGGCCCGCGTTCGTAAAGTCCACCACGGGGTTCCACCGTAACAGCAGAACGGCGGCGGCGGACCGTCCGGGACGGATCGATGTCGTCCAGGGCCGCTCGCGATCAGCCCCGCCGACTCGATTCGAGGAGCTCCCGCGCATGAGCGAGAGCGTTGGCGGAGTCGGTGAGCCCCGAGAGCAGGCGCGCCATCTCGGACACCCGCTCCTCGGAGTCGAGCTGCGTCACGGCGCTCGAGGTCACCGCGCCGTCCGAGCCCTTCTCGACGCGGAGGTGGTTCGTGGCGAATGCGGCGACCTGCGCGAGGTGGGTCACCACGATGACCTGCGACGTCTCGGCGAGCCGCGCGAGCCGTCGGCCGATCTCGATCGCCGCCGCTCCGCCGACCCCTGCGTCGACCTCGTCGAAGACGAACGTCGGCACGGGGTCGTTGGCGGCGACCACGACCTCGATCGCGAGCATCACCCGCGAGAGCTCGCCTCCCGAGGCTCCGCGGGCGAGGGGCCGGGGTGCGGCCCCGGTGTGCGGCTGGAGCAGCATCTCGACGGAGTCGCGCCCGTGGATGCTCGGCTCCCCCGCGGCCGTCACCTTCACGTGCAGGCGCGCATCCGCCATGGCCAGCGCGGTGAGCTCGTCGCTGACCCGCTCCCCCAGCTCGGCGGCCGCCGCGGTCCGCAGCTCGGTCAGCCGGGTCGCGAGGCGGTCGACGAGGTCCGCGTCGGCCGCGGTGTCGGCCTCGAGAGCCGCGATCCTCTCGTCGTCGCCGTCGAGCTCGAGCAGGCGGAGTCCGGAGGAGTCCACCAGGTCGAGCACGTCGTCCAGCGTCGGTCCGTAGGTGCGGGCGAGCAGGGACAGCTCCGCCCGACGGTTCTCGATCAGCTCCAGGTCGTGCGCGCCGTCGAGGTCGAGCTCCGCCAGGTAGGAGGAGAGCCCGCCGGCGGCGTCGACGAGGAGCACCGCCGCCTCGCCGAGCGTCTGGACCGTCGGCTGCAGGGCGGCGTCGTGCTCGGCCGCCCGCTCCAGCACGCGCCGCGCCGTCTCGAGGAGCCCGAGCGCGTCCCGCCCGTCCAGCTCCTCGGACGAGATCGCCTCGCGGGCCTCGCCAGCGGCGAGCCGGAGCTGCTCGATGCTCCCGAGCCGGGCGGACTGCGCCGCGAGCTCGACGTCCTCCCCGCGCTGGGGGGCGACCACCTCGATCTCGGCGAGGGCGGAGCGGAGCCGTTCGGCTTCGCGGGCGCGCGTCTCCCGGGCCTCGGTGAGCGAGTCGAGCTCCTCCCGGTTGGCCCGCCAACGCTCGAAGGCGCTCGCGTAGTCGCGGAGGGCGTCGGCGAGACCGGGTCCGCCGAACCGGTCGAGCGCCTCGCGCTGCGCCGCGGCGGAGCGGAGGCGGATCTGGTCCGACTGCCCGTGCACGACGACCAGCTGATCGGCGAGCTCGCTCAGCACGCTGACCGGTGCGCTCCGGCCGCCGACGACGGCTCGCCCGCGTCCCTCCGCCGAGACGGACCGCGCGAGGAGCAGCTCCGGGCCGTCGAGATCGCCGCCGGCGTCGTGGACGCGCTCGGCGACCGGGCCCTCCTCGGGGACCAGCCAGCGCCCCGACACCCAGGCCTGCTTCGCTCCCGAGCGCACCGCGGACGCGTCCGAGCGCGCGCCCAGCACGAGGCCGAGCGCCGTGACCACCATCGTCTTGCCGGCGCCGGTCTCGCCGGTGACCGCGGTGAAGCCCGGTCCGAGCGGGAGCGTCGCCTCGGCGATCACTCCGAGGTCGCGGATCTGCAGCTCTTCGAGCATCGGGCCTTACTCCGTCTCCGCCGACCCCCGCCATCCGCGGATGGGGAGACCGAACTTGTGCACGAGTCGATCGGTGAAGGGGGCGTCGTGCAGGCGTGCGAAGCGCACGGGCACGGGCGAGCGCCGGTAGACGACGCGCGCTCCCGGCGGCAGCTCGTAGGCGCGCCGGCCGTCGGCCCAGAGGACGCCGACGCCGTCGGTCCTCTCCTTGACCTCGACGGCGAGGCTCGACGACGGGCCCACGACGAGGGGCCGCGCGAAGAGGGCATGGGCACTGAGCGGAACGAGGAGCATCGCCTCGACGGTCGGCCACACGACGGGGCCGCCCCCGGAGAAGGCGTAAGCGGTGGAACCGGTCGGAGTGGACACGACGATGCCGTCGCAGCCGAAGCTCGACAGCGGACGTCCGTCGACGCCCACCATGACCTCGAGCATCCGCTCGCGGCTGCCCTTCTCGACGGTCGCCTCGTTGAGCGCCCAGGTCTCGTAGACGACGGCCTCGTCGATCTTGACGCGCACCTGCAGGGTCATCCGCTCCTCGACCGCGTAGTCGCCGTCGAGCGCACGGGCGACGGCGTCGTCGAGATCGTCCCGCTCGCTCTCGGCGAGGAACCCGACGTGGCCGAGGTTCACGCCGAGCAGAGGGGCCGTCCCGGACCGGACGATCTCCGCTGCGCGGAGGATGGTCCCGTCCCCGCCGAGCACGAACACGAGCTCGATGGACTCGAGCGGGACGTCGGACCCGAGCACGGCGACGTCGCTCAGATCCGGAGCGACCGCGACGATGTCGCCCTTGTCGTCGGCGCAGAGGACGGGGTGGGCGCCGGAGTTCCGGAGGCGCTCGACGACGAGGACCGCCGCATCGAGGGAGTCCGTCCGTCCGGTGTGGGCGACGACGAGGATGTTGCGCTCGTCACGAGGGGACTGCATCGAGGGTGTGTCCTTCTGGTCGGTCGACAGCGGCGGACACGATCGCGTCATCCGGTGGTGAGCGCGGTGACCGCGTCCCTCCATTCTGTCGGAATCGTTCCGCGGTCGCGGTGGAGGTGCGCCAGATACTCGCGATTCCCAGCGCCCCCCGGGAGTGGCGACTCGGCCAGCCCGACGACGCCGAGCCCCAGGTCCCACGCCGACCACAGGACGTCCGAGAGGGCCTCGCGACGCAGCTCCGGATCCCGGACGATCCCCTCCCGCACTCCCAAGCGGCCGACCTCGAACTGCGGCTTCACCAGCACCACGAAGTCGGCGAGCGGATCCACGGAGGCGGCGACGGGAGGCAGAACCATCCGCAGGGAGATGAAGGACACGTCGGACACGACCAGGTCCGGGACGATCTCGGTCCTGGCGGCTTCGGCGAGCCGGGCGGCGGTGAGATCCCGCGCATTGAACCCCTCCACCACGTGGACGCGATCGTCGGACCGGATCCGGGGAGCGAGCTGCGCGTGCCCGACGTCGAGGGCGATCACCGAGGCGGCGCCGCGCTCGAGCAGGACCTGCGAGAACCCGCCCGTCGACGCCCCGACGTCGAGAGCGTTCCGGCCGGCGACTCGCACCGTCGCGAAGGTGTCGAGGGCGGCGAGCAGCTTGTGGGCGGCCCGGCTGACGTAGTGGTCGAGGCCGGCGACCGCGACGTCCTGATCGTCGCGGACGCGGATCGAGGGCTTCAGTGCAGGGACGCCGTCCACCGTCACCAGACCGTCGGCGATCATCCGAGCGGCATGGGTGCGGGACCGGGCGATGCCCCGTTCGGCGAGAGCCGAGTCGAGTCGCGAGTCGTCGGTCATCGGTCGCGGTCGGCGTTCTCGAGTCGGATGCGCAGCTGCTCCTGCAGCTGGACGTATCCGGCTGCCCTCTTGTCGAGCGCAGTCTGCTCGATCCGGAGGAGCTCGTCTGACAGGACGTGTTCCTCCACGACGTCGAAGCCGTTCTGGAGCGGCCTCGATTCCGTAGAGGACGTCGGGTCGTGCTGAGTCATCGCTGCTCCTCGTTCCGGAGTCGGGCGACGACGGTCATCGTCGCTCCGGCCGGCCCTGTTCGTCCTCGAACAGAGACCGACCGGTTAAACAGCGATGGCCACCCATTTCTGGGTGGCCATCGTGAATGGTGTCCGGCGGTGTCCTACTCTCCCACAGGGTCCCCCCTGCAGTACCATCGGC
>NZ_PSWH01000022.1:0-58492 GCF_002932105.1 Rathayibacter sp. AY1C1
ATGCAGGGGCAGCGGGGGCGGGCGAATCGACTCCACCCCTCTCCCGTCGCGAGCTCCGCGAGCGCGAGCGCGCTCTGGCCCTCGCCTCCGACGTCTCGCTCGCGAGCGGCTCCGACGACCTCCTCGCGGCTCCCACGGCGGAGCAGCTGCGCGAAGCGGAGCGCCGCGTCGCCTCGGTCCGCAGCGCCCCGGCCCCCGTCCCCGCACCGCGCGCGACGCCGCTCCGGCCCGTGCGCCGGGCTCGGGTCGGCGGACTCGTCGCCCTCTCCTTCGTCGCGGCCATCGTGGCGGCGACCTCTCTGCCGGCCACATCGCTCCTGACCGCGGAGGACGTGCAGGCGCAGAGCCTCTCGACCCCCTTCGGCGCCGACGCCCGCCGCGGCGCGCAGTCGTTCGTCGCCGGCGAGGTCAGCGCCGAGACGGTCGCCCGCGACGGGTTCGGCGTGCAGGAGCGCAAGACGCAGACCAACGTCGCCGACATCGTCCGCACCTCAGACACCGGCTTCACGAACGACCCGAACGCGTCCATCCAGTGGCCCTTCGCCGTCGGCGTGCCGGTGGGCGACCGCTTCGGCTACCGCAACTGCGCGGGCTGCTCGGTGAACCACGGCGGCACCGACTTCAACCCGGGCGACGGCTCGCCCATCCAGGCGATCGCCGACGGCGTCGTGCGCACGGTCATCGACGGCGAGGGCTCGCTCGGCGTGCACGTGATCGTCGACCACGAGATCGACGGGCAGCTCGTCTCGAGCGTGTACGCGCACATGCAGCACGGCTCGGCGGCCGTGAACGAGGGCGACCCGGTGAAGGTCGGTCAGCTCCTCGGCCTGGTGGGCACGACCGGCATGTCGACCGGCCCGCACCTGCACTTCGAGATCCGCCTCGACGGCGTGACCAAGGTCGACTCCTACCTCTGGCTCAAGGCCAACGCCGGGCGCTGACCCGGCGGCGCGACGCGGGAGCCGCCGGGCGGACCCCGCGGCCCGCTACTCCGCGCGCAGCCAGACCGTGGTGTCGGCGGGCAGCGCCGGCTCGTGCAGCTCCTCCGAGGACAGCACCACGGAGCCGACGGGCAGCTCGACCGGAGCCTCGCCGAGGTTCGCGATCACCGTGACGGCTCCGTTGCGGAACGCCACGACGTCCTCCGGGTAGCCCTCGAGCCACTCGACGGCGCCGGAGCCCAGGTCCTCGGCGCGGCGCACCACGAGCAGGGACCGGTACAGCTCGAGCGTCGAGCCCTCGAGACCGCGCTGGCGGTCGCGGGCGAGCGGCGCCCAGTCGCCGGGCTGCGGCAGCCAGGAGTCGCCGGAGCCGCTGAAGCCGTACGCGGGCGCGTCCGCCTCCCACGGGATCGGCACCCGGCAGCCGTCACGGCCGTAGCGCTCGCCGCCCGTGCGGAACCAGGTCGGGTCCTGACGCGCCGAGTCCGGCAGGTCGATCGCCTCGGGGAGCCCGAGCTCCTCGCCCTGGTAGACGTAGGCGGAGCCGGGGAGCGCGAGCATGAGGGCGGTCGCGGCACGAGCGCGGCGCAGCCCCAGGACGGGGTCGGGGAGTCCCGGCGTGCGCGGGCCGATGCCGTAGCCCTGCGGGTTGTCGGACGTCAGTGCCAGGCGGCTCGCGTGGCGCACGACGTCGTGGTTCGACAGCACCCAGGTCGACGGGGCGCCGACGGCGGCGAAGGCCTCGACGGAGGAGTCGATGATGTCGCGGAGGGCGGGTGCGCTCCACGGGGTCTCGAGGTAGGCGAAGTTGAAGGCCTGGTGCATCTCGTCGGGGCGGACCCAGCGGGCGAGCTTGGAGAGCGGCTGCACCCACGCCTCGGCGCAGAGCACGCGGTCGTCCGGGTACTCGGCGAGCAGGGAGTGCCAGTCGCGGTAGATCTCGTGGACGCCGTCCTGCGCCCAGTAGGGGGCGGTGGCGGGCTCCTCGCCGTCGGCGGGAGCGACTCCGCCCATCGACCCGCTGTCGGCGGGCGGCGTGTAGTCGGGCAGCCCCTCGGCCTTGATCATCCCGTGCGCCACGTCGACGCGGAAGCCGTCGACGCCGCGGTCGAGCCAGAATCGGAGGACCTCCCGGAAGCGCTCGCGCACCCACTCGTTCGTCCAGTCGAAGTCGGGCTGCGAGGTGTCGAAGAGGTGCAGGTACCACTGGCCGGCCGAGCCGTCGGGCTCCATGACGCGGGTCCACGCGGGGCCGCCGAAGACCGATTCCCAGTTGTTCGGGGGCAGCTCGCCCGACTCGCCCCGGCCGTCGCGGAACAGGTAGCGCGCCCGCTCGGCGCTGCCCGCGGGAGCGGCGAGCGCCTCCTGGAACCAGCGGTGGGCGCTGGAGGAGTGGTTGGGGACGAGGTCGACGATGATGCGGATGCCCAGGGCGTGAGCGCGGGCGAGCATCGCGTCGAAGTCGGCGAGGGTGCCGAAGAGCGGATCGACGTCGCAGTAGTCGGCGACGTCGTAGCCCGCGTCCTTCTGCGGCGAGGTCATGAAGGGCGAGAGCCAGATCGCGTCGACGCCGAGCTCGGCGAGGCTCTCGAGGCGCGAGGCGATGCCGGGCAGGTCGCCGATGCCGTCGCCGTCCGCGTCCGCGAAGGAGCGCGGGTAGATCTGGTAGATGACGGCGGTGCGCCACCACTCGGCTCCCCGGCGGTGCTCGGCCTCGGAGTCGGGGCCGGGGGAGTTCTCGGGCGCGCCGGAGGTAGCGGAGTCCAGGGTCATGCGGTCGAGTTTATCGGGCGGCTCGTGGGCGCCGGGGGCACGCCCCCCGCCGTCCCGTACAGTCGACGGGTGATCGAAGAGACGCCGGACGAGGCCCGAGCCCGACGCCGACGGGCGCTGCTGTGGGTGGTGCCGCTGCTGGTGCTGCTGGTCGGCGGCCTGGTCGCCGTCACCCTCGCGATCGGCGGATTCGCGCTGCGCAGCATGACCGGCGCCTCCGCCGTGCAGCTCGTCCTCGTCGGCTAGGCGGTCGCGGCCGGGCCGTCCTCGTCCTCGGGCGGGGGCGCGGAGGAGGTGCGCGCCCGCTCCTCGGACGCGTGCACGGTCTCGGGCCCGGTCGCGCGGGCCTGCTCGTCGGCGCGGGTGACCGCCTCCGCGAGCTCGTCGGCGACGAGGTACCCGGGAGAGACGGCCTCGGCCCGGTAGGCCGCCCGGCCGACCATGTGCGCCGAGACGGGCACGGTCAGCAGCTGGAAGCCGATCACCAGCGCGATGGTCCCCGCGGCGGCGAAGCCGGGGTTCCGGATGGCGACCGCGAGCATCACGCAGATCAGTCCGAGCACCTGCGGCTTCGTGCCCGCGTGCATCCGGGAGAGCAGGTCGTCGAACCGCATCAAGCCGATCGCGGCCAGCAGCGAGAGCAGGGCGCCGACCAGCAGCAGCACAGCGGTGAGCACGTCGAAGAACAGGTCCATGTCAGTCCTCCTCGCGGTTGGCCATGAACTTGGCGACGCTGATCGATCCGAAGACGGCGAACAGCGCGAGCCCGAGCGCGACGGGCAGGGTCCGCGCGTGGTGGTTGACCGCCATCTCGGCGCCGATCCCGCAGATGATCGTCGCGACGAGCACGTCGGCCGCGACGACCCGGTCGAGCACGGACGGACCGCGGAGGATCCGCACGAGCGCGAGCAGGCAGGCGGCGCCGAAGACCGGCACCAGGATCCAGATCAGCCAGTCGATCACCGGACCACCCCCGATCCGGCCTCGATCGGCCGATTCACGCGCTGCACGTCCTCGCGGGAGCCGATGGCCCGGACGATGCGCGCTTCCGTCCGGAGGACCGTCCGGCGCACCTCGTCGATCCGCTCGCCCTCGTCGTGGGTCACGCCGAGCACGTGCAGGTAGAGGACGTTCAGCTGCGGGTCCACGTCGATCACCAGGGAGCCGGGGACGAGCGAGACGGCCTCCGTCGTCCAGACGAGCATCCCCTCGGAGCGGCTGCGCAGGTGCACGGCGACGATGGCGTTGTGCACCGGGACGGGCAGGGTCAGGATCTGCCAGGACACCCGCACCGAGGCCACCGCGATGTCGGCCAGCAGGCGCAGGAGGAAGAGGAGCACGAACCACGGGTTGATGCGGTTCGAGAACTCGACCGGCGGCAGGTAGAACACCCGGGTGATCAGCAGGGCGACCAGGAAGCCGGTGACGATCGACAGCACCGAGACGTCGTCCCAGAGCAGCACCCAGATCCCGACGAGGGTCACGAACATCGCGACGCGGTTCCAGATGTCGACGCGGCGGCGGGGGCTCATCGCGGCCCCTCCTCTCCGAAGGACGAGTCGCGGTAGACGGTCGCGATGTAGGTCGCGGGGTCGGCGACCGCGCTCGCCGCTCGCTCGCTCGCGTCGTAGAGGGGACCGGCGCCGACGGTCAGCACGACGCCGACGACGACCATCCCCGCGGTGGCGAGCACCATCATCGGCGGCGAGTGGCGGGTGCGGATGCTGCCCGTGTCGTCGGGGTCCTCCTGCAGCTGGTCGATCAGGGGCGACTCGTAGCCGGGCACCTCCTCCTGCCGGCGCCAGAAGACCATGTTCCAGACGCGCGCGACGGCGTAGAGGGTCAGGAGCGAGGTGACGGCTCCGGCGGCGATGACGGCCCAGATCAGCCACGACGGCTGGTCGACGGCCGCCTCCGTGCCGGCGACGAAGAGCCCCACCTTGCCGAGGAAGCCGGTGAACGGCGGGATCCCGCCGAGGTTCATCGCGGGGATGAAGTAGAGCAGCGCCAGCAGCGGCGAGGCCTTGAGCAGCCCGCCGAGGCGCAGGATCGAGGTGGTGCCGCCGACGCGCTCGATCAGGCCGGTCGCGAGGAAGAGCGTCGTCTGCACCGTGATGTGGTGGATGACGTAGAAGATCGTCGCCGCGTAGCCGGCCGGGGTGCCCACGGCGATCCCGAAGACCATGTAGCCGATGTGCGAGACCAGCGTGAAGGACAGCATCCGCTTGATGTCGGCCTGCGCGACGGCGCCGAGGATGCCGACGATCAGCGTCAGCAGCGCCACCACCAGCAGCACTTCGCTCAGCCTCCCGCCGGGGAAGAGCAGGGTCTCGGTGCGGATCAGCGCGTACACGCCGACCTTGGTGAGGAGTCCGGCGAAGACGGCGGTGACCGGCGCCGGAGCCGTGGGGTACGAGTCCGGGAGCCAGAACGACAGGGGGAACACGGCCGCCTTGATCCCGAAGCCGAGCAGCAGCACCACGTGGAGCACCAGCTGCACGTCGGCGGGGAGCTCGGCGATGCGGATCGAGAGCTGCGCCATGTTGACCGTGCCGGTGGCGCCGTAGAGCAGGCCGATGGCCGAGAGGAAGAACACGCTCGAGACCAGGCTGACGACCACGTAGGTCGTGCCGGCGCGGATCCGCGGCGCGGTGCCGCCCAGGGTGATCAGCACGTAGCTCGCGGCCAGCAGGATCTCGAAGCCGACGTAGAGGTTGAACAGGTCGCCCGCGACGAAGGCGTTGAGGATGCCCGCCGAGAGGATCAGGTAGGTCGGGTGGAAGATCGTGACCGGCGTCTCGCGGTTGCCGTCGACGAGGCCCTGGCCGACCGAGAACAGCAGGACGCCCAGCAGGGTGATCGAGGTGATCACGAGCATCAGCGCGGCGAGCGGATCGACGACCAGCACGATGCCCCACGGCGGCTCCCAGCCGCCCACGTAGACGGCGCTGCCGCCTCCGTCGCCGGTGAGGACCAGCACGAGCATCACCGAGGAGATCACCTGAACGCTCGAGAGCGTCACGATGTTCACGGTGATCTGCGCGCGCCGGTGGCGTCCGAGGATCAGCGCGACGGCCGCTCCCAGGAGGGGGAGGGTGACGACGAGCGGGATCAGGGCGTTCATCGGTCCTCCTTCCTGTCGTCGGTCATGGCGCTCTCCCCGTGCTTGGCGGCGGTGCCCTCGTCGCTGGACTCGAGCAGGACGTCGAGCGCCCGGTCGTCGGCGGTGGTCTGGGCCGAGATGCCCGCCGCGTCCTCGCGGACGGAGGCGTCGGTCTCGTCGTCCTCCACCTGGTCGGCGTTGGCGAGGCGCCAGCGCCGGTAGATCATCGCCAGGAGGAAGGAGGACACCCCGAAGGTGATCACGATCGCGGTGAGGATCAGCGCCTGCGGCAGCGGGTCGGCCATCTCGGCGGCGATCTGCTCGTAGGAGCGCCCGTCGTCGGTGACGAACGGCGCGATGCCCGAGCGGCCGGCCATCAGCAGGATGAGGATGTTGGTCGCGTTCCCGACGAGCAGGAACCCGATCAGGATGCGGGTGAGGCTGCGCTCGAGCATCTGGTAGACGCCGGCCGCGTACATCACCGCCATCACGACGACGAGGACGAGGGTGATGCTCATGCGCCGTCCCCCCTGCCCGGTCCGCCGACGACCGTGGAGCCGGTGGGCAGCGAGGTCTCGAGCCCGTCGACCGTGCCCTGGCCGGGGCCGGGGGTGCTGTCCGTCGAGTGCGTGACGCCGTCGCCCGAGGGGGAGCCCTGCTCGGCCTCCTCGCCGTGGCGGTCGACCTCGCCGCCGAGGCTGCGGAGGATGTCGAGGGCGAGGCCGATCACGATCAGGTACACCCCGATGTCGAAGAGGGTGGACGTGCCCAGGTGGAGCTCGCCCAGCACCGGCACCTCGAGGTCGAGCCAGCTCGATTCGAGGACCTCGAGGCCGAAGGCGAGGGAGGAGACGGCGGTGCCGACGGCGAAGAAGAGGCCGAGTCCGAGGACCTTGCCCGCGTCGATCGGCGCGGCCTCGCCGAGCTCGAAGCGGCCGCCGGCGAGGTAGCGCGCGACGAGGGCGAGACCGGCGAGCAGGCCGCCCGCGAAGCCTCCGCCCGGGGTGTTGTGACCGGTGAAGAGCAGGTAGACCGACACGATCATCGCGGGGTGGAAGAGCAGGCGCACCAGCACCTCGAGCACGATCGAGCGGTTCTCCGGCCGGAGCGTGCGCCCGGCGACGAGCCAGGAGCCGCGGTCGCCGTCGCGCTCGGCGTCGGCGGAGGAGGCGGTCAGGTCCATCGCGCGCTCGCGGCGGTCGTCGGCGCTCTGCGACTCGAGGCGGGGAGCGCCTCCGGCCCGGCTGGAGAGGAAGATCAGGCTCGCGACGCCGGTGGCGACCACGACGAGGACCGAGATCTCGCCCATCGTGTCCCAGGCGCGGATGTCGACGAGCAGGACGTTGACGATGTTGCGGCCCTTGCCCTCCTCGTAGGCGAGGCGGGGCAGCTCGGCCGAGATCGGCGTCGCGGTCCGGGCGCCGAGGGCGATGGTGGCGGCGAGGGCCATGACCGCTCCGACCGCGATGCCGATGACGGCGCGCAGGCGCTTGCGCATCGGCTGGTGCTTCGCGGCGATGCGGGTCGGGAGGCGGCGCAGCACCAGGACGAAGACCACGAGGGTCACCGTCTCGATCAGCGCCTGGGTGAGGGCGAGGTCCGGTGCACCCTGCAGGGCGAAGAGGGCCACCATCCCGTAGCCGGTGGCGCCGGCCAGCAGCACGGCGGCGACGCGGTTGCGGGCGATCGCGCACAGCACCGCCGCGAGGATCATCACGGCCGCGACCGCGAGCTGGCCCGGGCTGTCCCAGAAGACGAGATCGCCCGGCCAGGTGCGGTTGAGGGCGGCCGCACCGCCGACGCCGAGGACGAAGACCGCGAAGATCACCGTCAGGTAGCGGGGGAGCGAGCCGCGCTGGACGGACTCGGTGACCGTGCTGGCGACGCGGTCGAGCCAGCGGACGGTGGCCCAGTAGCCCTCGGCCGAGTCGATCCGGTTGGGCAGCATCGACTGCGCGCGCGCGACGGCGACGCGCTTGGCGAAGAGCAGGAGTCCGACGGCGATCACGAGGGCGCTGAGTGCCAGCGCGGGCTCGAAGCCGTGCCAGAGCGCGAGGTGGTAGCCGCCGTGGTCGGAGGCCTCCGCGGCGGCGGCGAGCTCCGGGTCGGCGTCCGGGGCGGCGTAGGGGAGGGTGTCCGCGTAGACGGCGACGAGCGGGTCGAGCACGGAGGCGGCGATCCCGCCGATCACGCTGGCGGCGGCCAGCAGCACCGGGGCGGCGGTGAAGGTCCACGGCTCGGCGTGCAGGTGCGTGTCCTCGAGCCCCTTCTTCCGGGCGAAGGCGCCCCAGAAGAAGCGCGCGGAATAGGCCACGGTGAGGATCGAGCCGAGGACGAGGCCGACCAGCGCGACCCAGGCCCAGAACGAGCCCTGCTCGATCGCCGAGATCAGGCTCGTGAACACGGCCTCCTTGGCGACGAAGCCCAGCAGCGGCGGGATGCCCGCCATCGACAGCACGCCGACGAGGGCGGCGCTCGCGAGCACCGGCGCCTGCCGGCCCAGGCCGCTGAGCTTGCGGAGGTCGCGCGTGCCGGCGCGGTGGTCGACGATGCCGACGGTGAGGAAGAGCAGCGCCTTGAAGAGGGCATGGGCGACGAGCAGGGTCAGTCCGGCCAGCGCGGCGTCGCGCGAGCCGAAGCCGACGGCGACGGTCAGGAAGCCGAGCTGGCTGACGGTTCCGTAGGCCAGCACGAGCTTGAGGTCGTACTGCCGGAGCGAGCGCCAGCCGCCGACGAGCATGGTCCAGACTCCGACGCTCACCACCACGGGCAGCCAGACGGAGTCGTCGGCGAAGCCCGGCGCGAGGCGCGCGACGAGGTAGATGCCCGCCTTCACCATCGCGGCGGCGTGCAGGTAGGCGCTGACCGGCGTGGGAGCGGCCATCGCGGCCGGCAGCCAGAAGTGGAACGGCACCAGGGCGGACTTCGAGAACGCGCCGAGCAGTACGAGCACCAGCGCCGTCGACACGATCGGGCCGGAGGGGGCGGCGGCGACGATCCCGGAGAGGCTGGTGGTACCGGCCTGCACGATCAGGACGATGATCCCGACCAGCATCGCCAGCCCGCCGAGAGTCGTGACCAGGAGCGCCTGGAGCCCGGCACCCCGGCTCTCCTTGCGCCCGCTGTAGTGGCCGATGAGGAGGTAGGAGAGGACGCTCGTCGCCTCCCAGAAGACGAAGAGGATGATCACGTCGTCGGCCGTGACCAGCCCGTACATCACTCCGGCGAACGCGGACAGGAGCGCTGCGAACCGGCCCAGCGAGGGCTCGTCGCGGCTGAAGTACGTCGCGCAGTAGACGAGGACCAGGGCGCCGACTCCGCTGACCACGAGGGCGAGGACGATCGAGAGCGCGTCCAGGCGGAAGGAGAGGGCGATGTCGAGCGCGGGGATCCACGGCACGGACTCGCGGATCTCGCCGCCGTCGAGGATCGTCGGCAGGGCGGTCGCGGTGGCGACGAAGCTCGCGGCCGGGATCAGCGCCAGCGCGTAGAACGTCTTCGGCCCGAACCGGTCCACCAGCCAGGGGGTCACCACGGCGATCGCGAACGAGATCACGAGGATGAGGAGCATCACATGTTCCTCCCAAGGTGTACCCAGCGCATAAGTCGGTCAAGAATATCGGAGCGCCCTCCCGCGGAACCTGAGTGCGCGGAGGCTTGACGGCCCCGTCGTGATCCGCCAGGGCCCTACCGTGGGGAGCATGGCCCGCTCGCTCCTCCCCGACCAGCTCTGCCGACTCCGCGTCCACGACCTCGCGACGGGGGAGTCGACGACCGTCTTCGAGTCCGACTCCCTCCTCGTGGAGGCGCCGAACTGGACTCCGGACGGCTCCGCCCTGATCGTGAACGGCGACGGCGGCCTCTTCCGACTGCCGCTCCAGGGGACGCCCGTGCTCGAGCCGATCCCGCTCGACGGGGTGCCGGCCGAGCTCAACAACGACCACGTGCTCGCCCCGTCCGGCGGGCTCGCCTACGTCTCGGCGCGCGACGGGCACCTGTACGCGGTCGAGCTCGACGGCTCCGCCCCCGCCCGCCGCCTGACCGCCGAGCGCGAGGGCGCGCGCTTCAAGCACTACCTGCACGGCGTCTCGCCCGACGGCGCGACCCTCGCGCTGATCGGCGGCGGCGACGCCTCCGGGCGGTGGCGGACCGATGTCTACACGATGCCGGTCGGAGGAGGCGCGCTCACCGTCCTGACCGACGACGAGCCGGCCGACGACGGCGTCGACGTCTCGGCCGACGGCCGCACCCTCGTCTTCAACTCCGAGCGGGCCGGAGGCGGGGCGCAGCTGTTCCGCATCGGCCTCGACGGCTCCGCGCTCTCCCGCCTGGTCGAGTCGGACACGGTCGACTGGTTCCCGCACGAGTCGCCCGACGGCGCGCACCTGCTCTACCTCGCCTATCCGGAGGGGACGGTTGGGCACCCCGAGAACGTCGACGTAGAGCTGCGGCTGCTCGACCTCCCCGGGCGCTCGACGCTCGAGCCCGGCCGCGTGCTGGAGCGCCTCCACGGCGGGCAGGGGACGATCAACGTCTCCGGCTGGGCGCCGGACTCGACGCGCTTCGCCTACGCCGACTACCCGCGGCGCTGAGAGCCTGAGTCCTTGCCGCGCATGCGCGTGAGGGGGATCGATCACGGCGGGGAGCGGGTCTTGAATCGGGGGATGACCATCGACAGCGCAGCATCCTCCTCCGTCACCCGCTCGCCGCTCGGCGACTCCGGCATCGACGTCTTCCCGCTCTCGCTCGGCGGCAACGTCTTCGGCTGGACCGCGGGGCGGCAGACCTCCTTCGACGTCCTCGACGGCTACACGGCCGCGGGCGGCGACTTCATCGACACCGCCGACGCCTACTCCGCCTGGGTCCCGGGCAACACGGGCGGCGAGTCCGAGACGATCATCGGCGAGTGGCTCGCGCAGCGCTCGGGGGACCGGGACGACGTGGTGATCGCGACGAAGGCGGGCCGCCACCCGCAGTTCACCGGCCTCGCGCCCGACACCGTGCGCGCGGCCGCCCGCGCCTCCCTCGAGCGGCTCGCGACCGACCGGATCGACCTCTACTACGCTCACTTCGACGACGAGGCCGTGCCGATGGCCGACATCGCCGCCGTGTTCTCCGAGCTCGTGGACCAGGGCCTCGTTCGCGCGATCGGAGTGTCGAACTTCAGCGCCGAGCGCGTCGCGGAGTGGCTGCGCATCGCGGGCGAGGAGGGCCTGCACGCGCCCGTCGCGCTGCAGCCGCACTACAACCTCGTGGAGCGCGGGATCGAGGCCGACCTGCTGCCCCTCGCCCGCGAGGCGGGGCTGGCCGTCGTCCCCTACTCCGCCCTGGCGTCGGGATTCCTGACCGGCAAGTACCGCGACGGATCGACGCCCGAGGGTCCGCGCGCCGACGGCGCCTCCCGCTACCTCGACGGCCGCGGCCGCCGGGTGCTGGCGGCGCTCGATGCGGCGGCGGAGGCGCACGGCGCCGAGGTGGCGACGGTGGCGCTCGCGTGGCTCCGCTCGCAGCCCGGAGTGGTCGCGCCGATCGCCAGCGCCCGCGTGATGGAGCAGCTGCCGTCGCTGATCGCCTCGGCCTCCCTCGAGCTGAGCGCCGAGGAGCTCGCCGCGCTCGACGAGGCGAGCCGGGCGTAGCCGCAGACGGGCAGCCGCGGGGGCGCGTCCCCCGCGGTCATCGACGCTCCGCGGAGGTGCTATCGTCTAACGGTGCCAAATCGCGGGCACGCCCCGAGAGGGGCTGTCAGACCCGCAGGTGCGCCCCCTTAGCTCATTGGTAGAGCACTTCCTTGGTAAGGAAGAGGTAGTGGGTCCGATTCCCACAGGGGGCTCCGTTCCCCGCAGGCCAGGCCTGCGAAGAACGCGCGGCGGGGTAGCTCAGGTGGTTAGAGCACACGGCTCATAATCGTGGTGTCGCGGGTTCAAGTCCCGCTCCCGCTACAGCGAGAAGGCCCCGGTTCGCGCGTCGAGCCGGGGCCTTCGGCTTTCCCGGGCGAGGTCCTGCCCGTGGGAGAGGTCTCAGACCGCGCAGCCCGCGAAGAGCACGTCGTCCGAGGAGACCAGGTCCTCCAGGGTCAGCAGGCGGTCGAGGTCGTGGCCGGCGGCCAGGGCGTTGGCGCGCTCCGGTGCGGTCTGGGGGGCGAGGCGCCCCTCCATGACCCCGCCGAGGGCGCGGACGGCGCAGGCGGCGACCACTCCCTCCGGGGTGCCGCCGATGCCGAGGACGAGGTCGACGCGGCCCGCGGGATCGGCCGCCTCGATCGCGACCGACACGTCGCCCTCGCCGCGCAGCTCGAGCGCGACCCCGGCCGCGCGCAGAGCCTTGATGAGCCCGGAGTGACGCGGCTTGTCGAGCACGACGACGACCAGCTCCGCGACGGGCTTCCCGAGCGCCGCCGCCAGCCGTGCGGCGTTCTCGGCGGGAGGGAGGTCGAGCGAGATGGCGCCCCGGCCCGCTCCCGAGCAGACCAGCTTGTCCATGTAGAAGACGTCGCGCGGGTCGAACAGCGTGCCTCGCGGGGCCAGCGCGATCACGCTCACCGAGCCGGGGAGCCCCTCCGCCGTGAGCCGGGTCCCGTCGAGCGGATCGACCGCCACGTCGCAGGAGGGTGCGGAGGCGCGGCCGAGGCGCTCGCCGTTCGCGAGCATCGGGGCCTCGTCCTTCTCGCCCTCGCCGATCACGACGACGCCGTCGAACGGAGCGTCGGCCAGCACGGCGCGCATCGCCGCGACCGACGCCTCGTCCGCCGCGATCTTGTCGCCGCGCCCGTACCAGCCGCGCGCCGCCTCGGCCGCCGCGCGCACGGCGGAGGCCACCGCCTCCTGCAGCTCGGCCGGGTAGGCGGGCGACGCGATCAGCCGCAGGCCGCTCATGCGCGCGCGGGCTGAGCGGTCGCGGTGCGGACCAGCCGCTCCAGGGTGCGCAGGCCGTCGGAGGAGAGCACCGACTCCAGGTGCCCCTGCACCGACGCGACGTGCTCGCCGCGCAGGGCGTTGACCACTCCCGTCTCCGGGTCGACCGACACCTCGAGCCCCAGCCGGGGCGTGCGCGCGACGCCGGGGGCGACGGAGGAGAAGGTGTTGTAGAAGCCGATCGCGGCGTCCTCGCCGAACACGTCCACCGCCAGGCGCACGCCCTGGCGGGGCGCGGGCAGCGGCTCGACCGGGAGGCCCGCCAGCAGTGAGAGCATCTGGTGGCTGAGGCAGACGGCGAGCATCGGCCGCTCCGCCTCGAGGCGGGTGGTCATCAGCGAGCGCAGGTGCGCGATCCGCGGGTCGGAGTCGTCGCGGGGGTCGCCCGGGCCGGGGCCGAAGACGACGAGGTCGTCGCTCAGCACGTCGGCGACCTCCGACCAGCGCTCGACCCGGGCGTCCATCCCGAGGTGGCGCAGCTGGTGGGCGAGCATCGTCGTGAACTGGTCCTCGTTGTCGACGATCAGCGCGGTGTGCCCGGCGAGGCCGGCGATGTGCTCGGGCGCCTGGGGCCGGAGCCAGAACGAGGCGAGCCGCTCGTTGCGCGCCTCGAGCGCCTCCTGCACGCCCGGCTGCGCGTTCAGGTCGAGGGCCGGCGGCACCTCGCGGTGCGGCAGCAGGCCCAGGGCGGAGAGGACGCCCGACGCCTTCGCCCGCGTCTCGGCGACCTCGCCCTCGGGGGTGGAGTGGCGCACGAGCGTCGCGCCGGCCGGCACGGTGAGGCGGCCGTCCGCGCGGAGGTAGGCGGTGCGGATGAGGATGGGGGCGTCGACCGTGTAGCCGTGCTCCTCCGGCTCGAAGAGGGCGAGCACGCCGGAGTAGTAGCCGCGCGGCTCCTTCTCGTACTCGGCGATCACGGCGCACGCGTTCTCCATCGGCGAGCCGGTGACCGTGGGCGCGAACATCGTCAGCCGCAGGACCTCGCGCACGTCGAGTCCGGTGCGGCCCTCGAGCAGGTACTCGGTGTGGCTGAGCCGCGACATCTGCTTGAGGAACGGCCCGAGGATGCGGCCGCCGTCCGGGCAGACCGCGCTCATCATCTTCATCTCCTCGTCCACGACCATGAAGAGCTCCTCGCTCTCCTTGACGTCGGCGAGGAACGCGAGCACCTCCTCCCCGGTGGGTCCGGCCGCGGGGTGGCGGAAGGTGCCGCTGATCGGGTTCATCATCGCGACGCCGTCGCGCACCGAGACGTGGCGCTCGGGGGTCGCGCCGACGGCGGTGACCGTCTGCGCGCCGTCGACGCCGGGGGTGTGGATCGCGAAGGTCCAGTACGCGCCGGACTCGTCGGTGAGCAGGCGGCGGAACCAGGCCAGGACCGCCTCGACGGGCGGCGCGTCGGTCTGCGCGACGAAGGCGCGGTTGATGACGAAGTTGGCGCCCTCGCCGCGGCCGATCTCGTCCTCGATCACCCGGCGGACGATGTCGGCGTACTCGTCGTCCGGCACGTCGAAGCCGCGCTCCTCGACCGGGATCTCCCGCTCGGGCAGGAGCCGCAGCACCTCCGCCAGGGGGACGCTCTCGCGCTCGCGCACCACGAGGTTGCGAAGCGGGGCTCCGTCGTCCTTCGCCGCGAAGCCGCGCTCGCGCACCTGCCGGTAGGGCACGAGGGTCAGCACGTCGTCGCCGTCGAGCGGGATGTCGGCCAGGCCCTCGACGTCGAGCACGTCGCCCGTGAACACGTCGACGGCGTCGCGGCCCTGGCGGAGGACCACCGCGAACGGCAGCGTCCCGTCGGAGGCGAGGATGCGGGAGAGGAGCGAGGTCATCGTGGTCCTTGAATCGGGTCGTGCCCCACCCGGGCCCTGACATGCAGAACGACCGCCCGGAGGAGGCGGTCGCGTGCGAGGGGTCTGCGCGTCGGTCCGCCTAGGAGGCGGGCCACCAGGGGCTTCGGATCGACGTGCGCACGCGGCGAGTCTAGGGGAGAGCCGGGCGGCGGCCAAGCGGTGTCAGGCGGCGGGCCGCTCGGTCGGCTCGCCCCGCAGGGTCCGGAGCAGGAGGGTCGCGCCGGCCGTCGCGGCGGGGGTGGCGACGACCGCGCCCCCGGGGACGAGGAACGCCAGGTAGACGGCGATGCCGAAGCCGAGCGAGACCGCGCGGTGCTCGCCGAGGAGGCGGCGGCGGTCGCGGAGGGAGAGCCCCCGGGCGTCGCCCGCGAACCCGGTCAGCTCGAGCGCGAGGGCCCTCCCGCCGACCAACGCGCCCGCGACGAGGCCGACGATCGAGCCGACCACCGGCACCAGGCCCAGCAGCACCAGGACCACGCCGATCCCGAGGGAGGTGACGACCAGCACGGCGGAGTCGCGGAGGCCGCGGCCGACCCCCTGCCAGAAGGTGCTCTCGCGCTCGTCGGGCACGCCGCCGAGGTCGTCCTCGACCCGCCGCCAGATCCGCTCGTAGAAGGGGTCGCCGACCAGCAGGGTCACCGCGGCGAAGAGGACCACGCCGAGGGCGAGCACGGCGCCGACCACCGCGATCGAGAGCACCAGGCGGACGGTGGCGGCCGTGCCCTCGTCCCAGCCGCCGGCGAACGGGGTGAGCGCGGTCACCGCGTCCTGCACCCGCGTGAGCACCAGGACCAGCACGCCGACGAAGACCAGGCCGACGATCAGGGGCGGGATCGCGCCGAGGAGCATCGCCCGCGGCGAGCGGACCCAGGTGCGGAAGCCGCGGAGGAAGAGCCGGGCACCGAGGCCGAGATCGCGGAGGACGCTCATCCCCCGATCCTCGCAGGTGGGTCCGGCCCGGCGGTCCGGTAGAACACCCGACCGTGCGGGGTGCGGAGCCTCAGACCCGCTCGAACGGAGCGAGCAGCCCCGCCATCGCCTTCGTCCGCGGCGCGGCGTACTCGTCGCGCCGCGAGGTGCTGACGCCCATCGCGACGAGCCCCTCCACCAGGCGCACCGCCGAGGCGACGCCGTCGATCACGGGCACGCCCAGCTCCCGTGAGAGGTCGCGGCACAGGTCGGCCATGCCCGCGCAGCCCAGCACGATCGAGTCGGACCCGTCGACGGCCAGCGCTTCGGCGCACTCCGCCAGGATCGCGCGGCGGGCGTCGGAGCGGGGGTCGTCGAGTTCGAGCACGGGGATGTCGCAGGCGCGCACCTGACGGCAGGCGTCGCCGAACCCGGCGCGGCGGGCGATGTCCCAGGCGCGGCCGCTGGTGCGCGAGAGCGTGGTGACCACGCTGAAGCCCCGGCCGACGAGCGCGGCCATGTGCATGGCGGCCTCGGCGATCCCCACGACCGGGCCGCTCGCGATCTCGCGCGCGGCGTCGACGCCCGGGTCGCCGAAGCACGCGATGACCGCGCCGTCGCTGCCGGCCGCCTCCGCCCGGGCGATCTCGTGCAGGACGCCGGGCACGGCGAGCGCCTCGTCGTAGTGGCTCTCGATCGATGCCGGACCCATCGGCGGGGTGACGGCCGTGATCTCGGTGCCGAGCGAGGCGACGGAGCGGGCGGCCGCGCCGATCGCCGCGGTCATCGCGGTGCTGGTGTTCGGGTTGACGACGGTGATGCGCATGGTGGTTCCTCGGTTCGGGTGCCGGGAGGGGGAGGGACCCGCCCGGCCGCCGGCCCGCAGGATGCGGAGCGGCCGGGGCGGATCCCTCCTCCGTGCCGGCCGGATCAGACGGTCGAGCCGTCGCTGACGTTCTCGAGGTCCTCGTCGAGGCGCCCGATCCGCGGCGCGCGCCGCTCGAGCACGGCCATAGCGACGAACCCGAGCCCGCAGCCGAGGAACCAGCTGTAGTCGCCGAGCCAGGTGAACTCCGCGCCTCCCGCCTCCGCGATCCAGCGCGGCACGAGCACCGAGGCGACGGAGGGGACTCCGCCGATCACGGTCGCCCAGACGGCGTTGGGGTTGAAGCCGCGCGAGAACCAGTAGCGGCCCTTGTCGCTCATCGTGTAGAGGTCGTCCACCCAGACGCGCTGGCGGCTGATCAGGTAGTAGCCCGCGATGAGGACGCCGAACAGCGGTCCGATCAGCGCGCCGAGGATGCCGAGCGTGTAGTGGATGGCGGTGTCGTTCGAGTACCAGTTCCACGGGGTGAGCAGCACCGAGCCGACGGCGGCGATCATGCCGCCCATCCGCCAGCTGATCTTCTTCGGGTTGACGTTGGAGAAGTCGAACGCGGGGGAGATGAAGTTGGCGACGATGTTGATGCCGATCGTCGCGATGACGAACGTGAGCCCGCCCAAGAGCACGGCGAACCAGGTGTCGATCCGCTCGACGGTCTCGATCGGGTCGGTGATCAGCTCGCCGAAGACCGGCACGGTCGCCGACGCGGTGATCACGGTGAGGAGGGAGAAGAAGAGGAAGTTGATCGGGAGGCCGAGCAGGTTGCCGCGCTTCACGGCGCCGTAGCTGCGGGCGTACCGGGAGAAGTCGCCGAAGTTGAGCATCGGGCCCGAGAAGTAGGAGACGACCAGGGCGACGGCCGAGATCATCACCGGCACCGCGGCGGCGAGGTCGAGCGGCTCGCCGGAGCCGAGGGTGAGAGAGACGTTCTCCCAGCCCGCCTGCGACACCAGGTAGACGGCCAGCACGAGCATCACCACGTAGACCGCCGGTCCGGCCCAGTCGATGAAGCGGCGGATCGACTCCATGCCCCGCCAGAACAGCGCGGCCTGCGCGACCCAGAGGATCGCGTAGGAGAGGTAGCCCAGGGCCGAGAGGTCGAGGAACGACGTCTCGGGCGTGTTCAGGGCGGCCATGCCCGGGAAGAACTTGAGGAAGACGATGTTCAGCGACTGCGCCGCCAGGTAGGTCTGCACGCCGTACCAGGCGATCGCGATCAGTCCGCGGATGATCGCCGGGATGTTCGCGCCGCGGATGCCGAAGATCGCGCGGTTGATGACGGGGTAGGGCACGCCGGTGACCTGGCTGGGCTTGGCGACGAGGTTGCAGAAGACCTGCACGATCACGATGCCCACCACCAGGGCGACGAGCACCTGCCAGCCGGCCAGGCCCAGTGCGAAGAGCGAGCCCGCGGTCACGTACCCGCCGACGCTGTGCACGTCCGACATCCAGAACGCGAAGATGTTGTAGCTCGACCAGCGCTGCTTCCGGAGCGGGGCGAGGTCCTCGTTGGAGAGGCGGTCGTCGTAGCCGGCGCTCGCCGCGGCGGCGGGATCCGGATCGACGGGGGGAGCGGTGACTCGGGGTGCGGTGACGCGGTCGGACATGGGTGGATCCACCTCTCGGGCGGTCGTGCGCAGAGCGGCACGGAGCGGATGTGTCAGGGTGGTCGGGACGTCCGGCCGAGGAGGCGGGGCGTCGCGGAGAGCGTTCCGAGTGAAGTGATCACTTCACGCGGGCCACGCTACGAGTCGGGAGGCCGCCGCTCGTTTCGGCTCCGTTACGGCTGTGTGACGATCCGCGAGAGGGGACGGGCCATGCCCTCCGACGACACCGCGCCCGACGAGGCGGCCGCCCGGGCGATCGCGGACGGGGCCGGACTCGGCGCCCGGCTGCGGGAGCTGCGGCTCTCGGCGGGCCTGTCGCTGAAGGCACTCGCCGGGCGACTCGGCATCTCCGTGAGCGCCGTCTCGCAGATCGAGCGCGGAGCCATGCAGCCCTCGGTCGGCCGGCTGATCGCCCTCGTGGACGCGCTGGGGGTCCCGCTGTCCGCCGTGTTCGACCAGGGCGCGTCGGCGCCGGTCGAGACCGCGGTCGTCCGGGCGCGCGAGTCGGCGCCCGTGGCGCTCGAGGGCGGAGTGCTGTTCCGCCGTCTGGCGCCGCGTCCGCTGGACGCCGTCGACTTCTTCGAGTCGACCTACCCGCCGGGCTCGACCTCGACGGCGCACCGGCAGCTGCTCCGCCACGACGGGTTCGAGATGGGGACGGTGACGCTCGGAGAGCTGACGGTCGAGTTCGAGGACGAGTCGGTCGTCCTCGGGCCGGGCGACGCCATCACGTTCCCGTGCGAGCGGCCGCACCGCATGGTCAACACGGGCTCGACCACGGCGATCGCGACCTGGCTGATCGTCCACCGCTGACACCGCGCCGGTGCTTCGTGCCGGACCTCTGGCGGCACCACCTGCGTATGGGATCCTGGTCCTCGCTCCTCCACAACGGGCGGACGACCGTCTCCTGTCCACACCCCGGTCGGGATCGGGGCGCGGCGGGCCCTCGGTGTCGGTACCGCCTGGTGGGCTGGTCTCCTCGACCGAGGGGTGCGGAACGTGGAGGAGCGGATGGACGGCAGGAACGACGAGGGGTGCCCGCGCTGGTGCGCGGGCGAGCACGACGAGCTGGTCGCGGCGGGGGAGCGGCTGCACCGCTCCGCGGCGAGCTCGCTCCCGGTGGTGCTCTGGGCGGGCCGAGACGGGGCCGCGGGCGCGACGGTGCACGTCTCCCTGTGCCGCCCGGGGGAGTCGGGGGAGCACAGGCTCCGCCTGGAGGCCGACGGGCTCGGCGAGGTCGACCTCGATCTCAGCTCGGGGTCGCGGCTGGCCGGCGCGGTGCTCCGGCTACTCGGCGCCTCGTGACGTGCGCGGCGGGTCGGGCGGCAGGAGGTCCGTCAGCTCGATCTCGAGCGCCTCGCAGAGCGCGAGGAGGGTGTGCAGCGTGGGGTTCGCGGGCGAGCCGGGCTTCGACTCGCCCTTCTCGAACTTCTGGTAGGTGTAGCCCGCGAGCCCGGCCGCGTGGGCGATCCGCTCCTGGCTGGCGCCCTTGGCGATGCGGGCCCGGTGCATGTTGGTGCCGAGCTCGCGGGCGTAGGTCGCCCAGTCGCGCTCGGGAGTGGGTGTCGACATGCCCGCCAGCTTCGGAGAAGTTCGGCCACGGGTCAGCCATACACGGATGGGAAATTCCCGGTGGTCATACCCGGGTGACCACCGGCGGCGCCTCCGGAGCCCCGAGGGCCCCGCGACGGCAGCGCCTAGTATGGCCGGGTGCCAGTGAACCCCGAACTCGTCGGGCGCGTCTTCGCGCCCACGGAGCCCTATCAGGTGGGGCGCGAGAAGGTGCGCGAGTTCGCCCGCGCCGTCTCCGCGACCTCCCCCCTGCACCACGACGTCGAGGCCGCCCGCGCCGCCGGGCACCCCGACCTCGTCGCTCCGCCCACCTTCGCCGTCGTCGTGCAGGAGTTCACGCTCCAGCAGCTGCTCGCCGAGCCCGACGGCGGGATCGACTTCAGCCGCGTCGTGCACGGAGACCAGCGCTTCGTGCTGTCCCGTCCGGTCGTCGCCGGCGACGAGCTGACCGCGACCCTCTCGGTCGCCGCCATCAAGAAGCTCGGCGCCCACTCGATGGTCACCACCGAGTCCCGCATGGTCGACGCGAGCGGCGAGCACGTCGTCACCGCGATCTCGACCCTCGTGGTCAGGGGAGACGAATGAGCACCGCACTGCCCGCTCTCGCCGAGCTGAGCGTCGGCCAGGTCGTCGCCGAGAGCCGCTTCACGATCGACCGCGGCACCCTGGTGCGCTACGCGGGCGCCTCGGGCGACTTCAACCCCATCCACTACCGCGACGACGTCGCCGCCGAGGTCGGCCTGCCCGGCGTGCTCGCGCACGGCATGCTCACGATGGGCACCGCGGTGCAGGTCGTCGTCGACTGGGTCGGGGACCCCGGACGCGTGGTCGACTACCAGGTGCGCTTCACCCGCCCCGTCGTGGTGGACCCGCGCGACGGCGCCGCGATCGACGTGGTCGCCAGGATCGGTGCTGTGAACGCCGAGGAGGGCTGGGTCCGCGTCGACCTCGCCGTCTCGGTCGAGGGCCAGTCCGTCCTCGGCAAGGCCCAGGCGCGGGTCCGACTCGCGTGAGCTCCGCGCCGCTGCTCTCCGCCCTGACCACCCTCCGCGTCGGCGGACCCGCCGAGCGCCTCGTCGAGCCCGCCACCGAGGCGGAGCTGGTCGAGACGCTCGTCGGCCTGTGGTCGGAGGACGAGCCGTGGCTGCTGCTCGGCGGCGGCTCCAACCTCCTCGTGGGCGACGACGGGGTCGAGGGCACGGTCGTGCGCGTGCGCACCACCGGCGTCGAGCGGCTCCCCTCCGACGAGCCGGGGCGCGTGCTCCTGCGGGTGCAGGCGGGCGAGTCGTGGGACGGCCTCGTCGCGACGACGGTGGAGCGCGGCTGGGCGGGCCTCGAGGCCCTCAGCGGCATCCCCGGCACGGTCGGTGCGTCGCCGGTGCAGAACATCGGCGCCTACGGCCAGGAGCTCTCGGACACGCTGGTCGCGGTCGACTTCCTCGACGAGGGCGCCAGCGAGCCCGTCCGGCTGACGGCGGAGGAGCTGCAGTTCGCCTACCGCACCTCCGTGATCAAGCAGGGCCGCCGGGGCGCGGTGCTGGCCGTCGAGTTCGCGCTCGAGGAGGTCGGCGCCGAGGGCGACGGCACTCCCGTCGCCTACGGTCAGCTGGCGTCGGCGCTCGGAGTCGCGCTCGGCGACCGCGTGCCGCTCGCGCGGGTGCGCGAGACCGTGCTGGCGCTGCGTGCGGGCAAGGGCATGGTCCTCGATCCGGAGGACCCGGACACCGCGAGCGCCGGCTCCTTCTTCACCAACCCCCTCGTCACGAGCGCGTTCGCCGACTCCCTGCCGCCCGAGGCGCCGCGCTGGCCGGTCGAGCCGACGGCGGAGGCGCCCGTCATCACTCCGCTCGCCGCGGTCGAGGCCGGAGCGCCCGTCGGGCTGCCCGTGCCTCCCCGCGCCGACGGCCTGGTGAAGCTCAGCGCCGCGTGGCTGATCGAGCACGCCGGCGTCTCGCGCGGTTTCGCCCTGCCCGGCTCGCGGGCCGCCGTGTCGAGCAAGCACACCCTCGCCCTGACCAACCGCGGAGGAGCGACGGCCGAGCAGGTCGCCGAGCTCGCCCGGTACGTCCAGGGCCGCGTCCTGGCGGAGTTCGGCGTGCTGCTGCACCCCGAGCCCGTCGTGGTCGGCACCGCGGTCTGAGTCCGCGCGGTCTGCGTGCGCAGGCCCCGCGCTCCCGGGGACGCGCGCCCTCCGGCCGCGGCCTCCTCCGGCTCAGCTGTCGCGGCGGATCCAGCGGAAGCCGAAGCGGCAGGCGACGAGCCCCACGACGAGCCAGATCCCGAGCACCAGCGCGACGCCGCCGAGGTCCCAGGACCCGTTCACCTCCGCCTCCTCGAATCCGCTCGGCAGGAACACGGCGCGCATGCCCTGCGCGATCCACTTGAGCGGGAAGACGCTCGCCGTGTTCTGCAGCCAGTCCGGCAGCGTCGTGAACGACAGGTACGACCCCGAGATGAACTGCAGCACGAGCAGCGGCGGCACGATCACGGCGGTCGCGCTCTTGCCCGAGCGGGGCAGCGCGGAGACGGCGATGCCGAGGATGGCCGACGTCGCGACTCCTGCCAGGTAGACCCAGGCGAAGGTCGCCCAGCGCCCGCTGTCGGTGGGCAGCTCGACCGAGAACACCGTCGCCGCGACGAGGAGCAGCAGGGCCGTCTGCGCGAGGCTCGTCACGAGCACCTGGCCGAACTTGCCGATGAAGTAGCTGAAGACCGGCAGCGGTGCTCCCGCGAGGCGCTTGAGCGTGCCGTCGCCGCGCTCGACCGCGATGTCGACGCCCAGGTTCTGGACGCCCGAGAGCAGGATCCCGGCCGCGGCCAGGCCCGGCACGTAGTACTCCGCCATCGGGATGCCCGGGTCCTGCGGGTTCGCCTGCATCACCGCGGTGTCGCCGAACGCGACCGAGAAGATCGTCAGGAGCAGCACCGGGAAGAGGAAGGTGAAGAACACCTGGTCCGGAGCGCGGAAGTACGAGCGGATCTCGTAGCGGGCCCGGGCGAGTCCGAGGCGGACGGTGCGTCCCGGGCCGGTGGAGAGGGTGCGGGGGCGGGTGGCGACGGCGGTCACGCGGGCTCTCCGATCAGGTCGACCGCGTCGCGGTCCTCGCGGATGAGGTCGAGGTAGATGTCCTCGAGGCTGGGGCGGACGACCTCGAGGGCCGTCGGCTCACCGATCCGGGAGTGCAGCTCGGCGACGGTCCGGGCGGGCTCGGTGGTGCGCAGCCGGTGCAGCACGCCGTCCTCGCGCCACTGCACGATCGGGACGCGCGCCTCGTCTCCTCCGATCGCGCTCATCGGGCCGATGGCCAGGAGCCGCCCGCCGGAGATCACGGCGGCGCGGTCGCCGAGGCGGGCGGCCTCGTCGAGGTAGTGGGTGGTGAGGAGGATGGTCGTGCCCTCGCTCTTGAGCAGGGCGATCAGGTCCCAGAAGGAGTGGCGGGCCTCGGGGTCGAATCCCGTGGTGGGCTCGTCGAGGAACACCAGCTCGGGACGGCCGATGATGCCGAGGGCGACGTCGACGCGGCGGCGCTGGCCGCCCGAGAGGCGCCCGATGCGCGAGCGGGCCTTGGACGTCAGCCCGACGGCCTCGATGGTCTCGTCGACGTCGCGCGGTCGCGGGTAGAGGCTGGCGAAGTGCGCGATCTGCTCGCGGACCGTCGCGTTGCCGGACTCGCCGCTGGACTGCAGGACGATCCCCAGACGCGCCTTCCACGCCAGGTCGCCGTGGCGCGGGTCGACCCCGAGCACCGACACCTCGCCGCCGGAGCGGTCGCGGTAGCCCTCGAGGATCTCGATGGTCGTCGACTTCCCGGCGCCGTTCGGGCCGAGGAGCGCGAAGGTCTCGCCCCGGTGGATGTCGAAGGAGACTCCCGCGACCGCCGAAGCGCCCCCGTAGTCCTTCCGCAGGTCGCGGACTCGGACGGCGTGGTCTTCGCTCATCGTCACAGCGTGCCCTGTCGCACCCCTCCGGCGACAGTGATCCCCGATTTCCGCCTCCCTCTTGCCCTCCCCGCCCCGAGATGCCAGGCACCCCTCACCTGTCGGACAGGCGCGTCGCAGTACCCGCCGGTCACCGTGAGGCACGGTCGAGCGGCGACCGGCGATCCGCGTGTCGGCGGATCGTCGTCCGCGCTGCGCATCCCGCTCTCTGCGACGCACCTCGTCGTCGAGCCGGCCGCGGCCTATCGACGACGCAGGAGGAGAGGGGCTAGACGGTGCCGAAGAGCCGCTGCAAGCGGCGCACGCCCTCGAGGAGCGCGTCGTCGCCGAGGGCGTAGGACAGGCGGAGGTAGCCGCTCGGTCCGAAGGCCTCCCCGGGGACGGTGGCGACCTCGGCCTGCTCGAGGATGAGGTCGGCGAGCTCGAGGGAGGTCGTCGGGGTGGTGCCGTTCCACTCGCGGTTCAGCAGCCCGTTCACGTCGGGGTAGACGTAGAACGCGCCGCCGGGGGTGGGGCACTCGATCCCGTCGATCGCGTTCAGCTCGGCGACGATGGTGCGGCGGCGGCGGTCGAAGGCCAGGCGCATCTCCTCGGCCGGCTCCTGCGGGCCGGTGAGGGCGGCGATCGCGGCGCGCTGCGAGATGTTCGAGACGTTGCTCGAGAGGTGCGACTGGAGGTTCGAGGCGCCCTTGATCGCGTCGGCCGGGCCGACCATCCATCCGACGCGCCAGCCGGTCATCGCGTAGGTCTTCGCGACGCCGTTGACGAGGATCGTCCGGTCGCGCAGGGCCGGCACCGCCTCGACGATCGAGGTCGCGTGCTCGAGCGGGCTCGCGTCGTCCTGGTCGCCGGTGGAGTAGACGAGGTTCTGGTAGATCTCATCGGCGATGATCCAGAGGCCGTGCTCCTCGGCCCACTCGCCGATCTCGCGGGTCTGCTCGGCCGAGTAGACGGCGCCGGTGGGATTGGAGGGGGAGACGAACAGGAGCACCTTGGTGCGCTCGGTGCGCGCGGCCTCCAGCTGCTCGACGGTGACCAGGTAGCCCTGGTCGGCGCCCGCGAACACGTCCACCTGAACGCCGCCGGCGAGCTTGATCGCCTCGGGGTAGGTGGTCCAGTACGGGGTCGGCACCAGCACCTCGTCGCCGTCGTCGAGGAGGGTCTGGAAGGCCTGGTAGACGGCCTGCTTGCCGCCGTTGGTGACCACGACCTGCGAGGGGTCGACGGCCCATCCGGAGTCGCGCGCCGTCTTCTCAGCTATGGCAGCGCGGAGGTCGGGGAGGCCCGCCGCGGGGGTGTAGCGGTAGTTCCTCGGGTCGAGCACGGCGGCCGAGGCGGCCTCGACGATGTGCTCGGGAGTGAGGAAGTCGGGCTCGCCGGCGGCGTAGGACACGACCGGGCGGCCCTGAGCCTGGAGGGCCTTCGCCTTGGCGTCGACCTTCAGAGTGGCGGACTCGGCGATGGCGGCGATGCGGGCGGAGATGCGCGTGGTGGAGGACACGACGGCCAGCGTATCCTGCGCGCGCACGGGGCTCCGAGGCCCCCCGCCGCTCGGCTGGACACGCCCTGCGGGTCCACGTACACTCGTCCGAGGTAGTCGATCTCTGCCCTCATCCACAGCGCCCGCGAGGGTCGCGGCGGTGGGGCGGCGGGTCGGTCTCCTCCTCGGATGCTCGCAACGGCATCCATAGGGCGGTGGCTCAATTGGTAGAGCAGCGGTCTCCAAAACCGCAGGTTGCAGGTTCGAGCCCTGTCCGCCCTGCACATCGATGCCCGTCGCACGCGGTCCCCGCGACGCTGCGGTCATCGGTCCAGGGCCGCCCATGACGGGCGGTCGGCCACACCGGAGGTTCCGGTGCGGGAAAGGTGCGTGCAGGTGGCCGGGAAAGCAGTCGACGAGCCGAGCGAGGACGTCGTCGCGATCGCCAATCAGCAGCGAGCCGCGCGGCGCAACCCGTTCGCGCGCATCGCCCTCTTCATCCGGCAGGTCATCGCCGAGCTGAAGAAGGTCGTGACGCCCACCCGCAAGGAGCTGGGCAACTACGTCGTGGTCGTGCTGATCTTCGTCGTCATCATGATGGCGCTGGTGTCCTTCCTCGACTGGGTCTTCGCCCTGGCCGTGACGTACGTGTTCGGCACACCCGCCGCCTGACCCGAGAGCATCCGGGCCGCGCGAGCGGAGGGTGCCGGCGACAGCGGGACGCGCCCCGAGGGGCGCGACCGATCGATCGAGAGAGAGTTGTGACGAGTGTCTGACAGAAACCGCGACGACGTCGACTGGGCGACGGCTGCCGAGCAGTCGTCGGAGGTCGAGGAGGAGCAGGAGGGCGACGTCCAGTCGCAGGCTGAGGACGCCGTCGAGCCCGCCGAGCAGGGTGCGCTGAGCATCATCGACGAGAACGAGTCCGAGGACGACCTCGCCTCCGACCTCGAGGCAGCGCTGGACGCCATCGGCTCCGTCGACGACCCCGAGGCCGACTCCGCGGTCGACGAGGCCGCGCACATCGACACCGTCGAGGAGGCCGAAGCGGCCCTCGAGGCCGTCGAGGACGAGGCCGAGGTCGCCGCCGAGGACGCCGAGTCCGCCGGTGAGGACCTCGCCGACATCGACCCGTACGAGGCCTTCCGCACCGAGCTGCGCGGCAAGCCGGGCAAGTGGTACGTCATCCACTCCTACGCCGGCTTCGAGAAGCGCGTGAAGTCGAACATCGAGAACCGCAAGGTCTCGCTCGAGGCCGAGGACTACATCTTCGAGGTCCAGGTCCCGATGGAGGACGTGGTCGAGATCAAGAACGGCCAGCGCAAGATGGTCACCCGCGTGCGCATCCCCGGCTACGTGCTGGTGCGCATGGACCTCAACGAGGACTCGTGGTCGGTCGTCCGCCACACCCCGGGCGTCACCGGCTTCGTGGGCAACGCCCACAACCCGACCCCGCTGCGCTTCGAGGAGGCCTTCACGATGCTGAAGAGCCTCGTCGAGATCAAGGACGTCGCCCCCTCGAAGACCTCCGGTGCCAAGGGCCAGAAGCAGGCCCAGCGCGTGCTGCCCGCCGAGGTCGACTTCGAGATCGGCGAGACCATCACCATCAAGGAGGGCTCGTTCGCGGGTCTTCCCGGCTCGATCAGCGAGATCAAGCCCGAGAGCGGCAAGCTCACCGTGCTCGTCTCGCTCTTCGAGCGCGAGACCCCGGTCGAGCTGTCGTTCGACCAGGTCACCAAGCTCTGACGCGTCGCCTCCGCGCCGCGTGAACGCCCCCTCCGCAGGTCGGAGGGGGCGTTCGCCGTTCCGGGCGGCGCCTCCTCCGGCACCGCCAGCGCGCACCCGGGCGCCGGCCCCTCCTCCGCCCTGTCGGGGGTGGCCCCGCTCGTGTAAGCTCGTACGGGTTTTCGTGTCGGCGCCCGCCTCTGCGCGCGCCGGACGACCCTCCTCCACCGCGATCCGGCACCGTCGGATGCGCGGGAGAGCGGCCGGGAGCCCCCGACCGCTCGAACCCTGAGAAAAGGAATCAGAATGGCCCCCAAGAAGAAGGTCACCGGCCTGATCAAGCTCCAGATCAAGGCCGGCGCGGCCAACCCCGCGCCCCCGATCGGTCCGGCGCTCGGTCAGCACGGCGTCAACATCATGGAGTTCTGCAAGGCGTACAACGCGCAGACCGAGTCGCAGCGCGGCAACGTCATCCCCGTCGAGATCACCGTCTACGAGGACCGCTCGTTCACCTTCGTGCTGAAGACCCCGCCCGCGGCGGAGCTCATCAAGAAGGCCGCCGGCGTCGCCAAGGGCTCCTCGACCCCGCACACCGTGAAGGTCGCGAAGCTCACCCAGGCGCAGGTCCGCGAGATCGCCGAGGCGAAGCAGGTCGACCTGAACGCCAACGACATCGACGCCGCCGCGAAGATCATCGCCGGCACCGCCCGCTCGATGGGCATCACGGTCGAGTAGCGCGACGCGCTGCTCGACGGCGGGAGCGACGCGCCCACCGGCGCGGACCCACCGCGGAAGCCTCATGAACCCGACGGCGGCCCCTCAGCGGGGTCGCACGCCCGGTCCGGATACGCCTCCGCAGGACCTCCCCGCCTCCCGCGAGCAGCAGTCACGGCCGCGATCGCGGCACCACCAGAACTCCATCACCCCCGTGGGAGAGCCCGCCAGGCTCTAGAACCACATTCTCGTTTCAAGGAGAAACAACATGGCACAGAAGTCGAAGGCCTACCGGGCCGCCGCGGCCAAGCTCGAAGAGGGCAAGTTCTACACGGCCGACGAGGCCGTCGCGCTCGCCCGCGAGACCGGTTCCGCCAAGTTCAACAGCACCGTCGAGGTCGCCCTCAAGCTCGGTGTCGACCCCCGCAAGGCCGACCAGATGGTCCGCGGCACGGTCATCCTGCCCCACGGCACGGGCAAGACCGCCCGCGTCATCGTGTTCGCGACCGGTCCGGCCGCCGAGGCCGCGCTGGCCGCCGGTGCCGACGAGGTCGGCGGCGCCGAGCTCATCGAGAAGGTCGCGGGCGGGTACACCTCGTTCGACTCCGCCGTCTCGACCCCGGAGCTCATGGGCCAGGTCGGCCGTCTCGGAAAGGTGCTCGGCCCCCGCGGCCTCATGCCCAACCCGAAGACCGGCACCGTGACCCCGGACGTGGCGAAGGCCGTGACCGAGATCAAGGGCGGAAAGATCGAGTTCCGCGTCGACAAGCACGCCAACGTGCACCTCGTCGTGGGCAAGGCCGCGTTCACCGAGGAGCAGCTCCAGGAGAACTTCAAGACCGCGCTCGACGAGATCCTCCGCCTCAAGCCGTCCTCCTCGAAGGGCCGCTATATCCAGAAGGCCGCCGTCTCGACGACCTTCGGCCCCGGCATCCCGCTGGACGTCAACGTCCTGGCCTGAGCCGAGCACGCACTGACGTGAGGAGGGGGTCCGTTTCGGCGGGCCCCCTCCTTCGTCGTCCCGGCATACTGGACCGGTGATCCGCCGCTCCGCTCCGCCGCGCCTCCCGTGACCGTCCGCCGGGCGTCCCCCGCCGACGCCGCCGCCCTGGCCGAGCTGGCCGCCGCGACGTTCCCGCTGGCCTGCCCGTCGCACACCACCGCGGAGGCGAAGGCCGAGTTCGTGCGCACCGTGCTCTCGGTCGAGCGCTTCCGCGACCACCTCGCCGATCCGCTCCGCTCGCTCCTGGTCGACGACGACTCCGGCGCGCTGACCGGCTACGCGATGCTCGTGCGCGGGGAGCCCGCCGACGCCGACGTCGTCGCGGCGATCCGGCTGCGTCCGACCGTCGAGCTCAGCAAGTTCTACCTCCTGCCCGGCCGGCACGGCTCCGGAGCGGCGGCCGCGCTGATGGCCGCGACCCTCGAGGAGGCGCGGGCACACGGTGCCGCGGGCGTCTGGCTCGGCGTCAACGAGGAGAACGCGCGTGCTCAGCTGTTCTACTCCAAGCACGGCTTCGCGGTCGTCGGCCGCAAGCGCTTCCTCGTCGGCGACCGCTGGGAGGACGACTTCGTCCTCGAGCGCTCTCTCGCCTGACCCTCCCCGCGAGACGCCACCCGGGTACGCGACCCGCTCCGCGCGGCGTATCCGAGTGGCATCTCGCCGAGGTCAGCCCTCGGAGACGGTGAGGACGATCTTGCCGCGGGTGTGGCCCGTCTCGAGCTGCTCGTGCGCCTCGCAGGCGCGGGCGAGGGGGAAGATGCCGTCGATGAAGACGCGGACGTCGCCCGACTCGAGAAGGCGCGAGACCACGCCGAGGGTCGCCCCGTCGGGAGCGACGCGGTAGGTGGAGGCGCGCACGCCCGCAGCGGCCGCCTCCTCGAAGAACCCGGGCCAGCTCCCGGTGGGCGCGTTCACGATCAGGCCCCCGGGGCGGAGGACCCTCAGCGAGCGCGAGCCCGTGTCGTCGTGGACGTTGCCGACCAGATCGATGACCACGTCGACGCCGGACAGCAGCTCGTCGAAGCGCTCGGCGGTGTGGTCGATCACCTGCGCGGCGCCGAGCTCGTGCAGCCACTGCAGGTTGCGGGTCGAGCCGGTCGCGATCACCGATGCGCCGAAGTAGGCGGCGAACTGCACCGCGAAGTGGCCGACTCCGCCCGACCCGGCGTGGATGAGGATCCGCTGACCGTCGTGCGCCTTGGCGAGCTCGACGACCATGCCCCAGGCGGTGAGCGCCGCGAGCGGGACGCCGGCCGCTTCGACGTGCGAGAGCGTCGACGGCTTCCGCGCGATGGAGACGCTCGGCACGCTGACGTATTCCGCGTAGGAGCCCGAGTAGCGCGGCACCATGACGAAGCCGTAGACCTCGTCGCCCGGCCGCAGCGGATGCGCCGGGTAGGGGCTCGAGACGACGACGCCCGAGAAGTCGTGGCCGAGGACCGCAGGGTAGGAGGCGATCTGCGAGGCGACCCCCTGGCCCGCGCGCGTCTTCGCGTCGAGCGGGTTCACGCCGGCCGCGACCACCTTCACGGTGAACTCGGCGTTGATGGCGGAGGGTGTCGGCACGGTCGCCAGGTGCAGGGCGGAGGCGTCGCCCGGCGCGTCGATCACCGCCGCCGTCATCGTGTCGGGGAGGACGACCTCCTCCGGGATCTCGCCGATCGCGAGGCCGTGCCCGAGCGCGCTGGTGTGCATCGTCGCCTTTCCTGTCGCTGAGGCGTGCGGGTGGAGCGTGCCGAGGACGTCGCCCCCGATCCCCGCATCCGACGCCGCGACCAGTCAATCGAGGCAATGAGTCGGCGCTGTTACGGGGGTGTCACCCTCGGGAGAAGATTGGCGCGCGGAGCCGCGGGCGCCCGGTCTGGCACGATGAGGGGATGCGACGCCGACGTACCCTGCTGGTCGGCGGTGCCCTCCTTGTCCTGGCCGGGCTCGTGGTCCTCCTGGCCGCCCGGATCAGCATCGGCACCAGCCGCTGGGTCTACGTCAGCGAGATGGGCGCGCCGGACCTGCCGACGGCGGGCGCCTTCGAGGCCGCCCTTCTGCTCGTGGCGGCCGGCGGTGCGCTGATCGCCGCGGGCGCCTGGCCCGTGCGCGCCCGCCTGCTGCCCGCCCTCCGCCCGGCGGGCGCCATCCTCCTGGCGGCCGCCTGCTTCGCGCTCGCCTCGCAGGTGACCTGCACGGCGGGCTGCCCGCTGCCGGTCGGGCCGGCCTTCCGCTGGCAGGACCTCATCCACACCTCGGCCGCCGTGCTCGGCTTCGGGGCCGCCTGCGCCGCGATGCTCCAGCTGGCGACCGTGCGGGGGCGCCCTGCGGTCGCGCGGCTCTCGCTCGCCGCCGGGATCTCGGTGGCGGTCGTCGCCGGGACGGGTGGGATCCTGTCGCTCCTGCGCGTGTGGCTGCGGCTCGGCGGCACGCTCGAGTTCGTGGCGACGGCGATCGCAGTGCTCTGGCTCGCGTTCGTCGGCCTGGTGCTCGCGCTCGAGGACCTCAGCGCCAAGCGAGCCAGCCGCGGACGTGCCCGCGGATCCGGTCCTGCTGAGCGGCGAAGCCCTCGTCCCGCGACGGCACCCGCTCGCAGTCCGCATCCGGAAGAGCCCTAGCCCACGCCTCCGCGACCTCGACCGGGTGCACGGGGTCGCGCTCGGCCGCGATCACCAGGGTGCGCGCGATGACCTCGCCCAGCTCTCCGGAGTCGCGGTAGGCGGCGTTCCGCGGGATCTGGGCGAGCCGGACGGCGCGCTCGGCCGCGCGCGGGGAGCGGAACTGCAGCGTCAGCGCCTCCGCCGACGCGGGGGACACCTCGGCGGCGCGCGCGAACAGGCCCGAGGCGCGGAACATCCGCTCGCCGCGCTTCGCGCCGTGGTCGTGCAGCAGCTGCGCGATGACGGGGAACACGGTGAGGTTCTCGGGCAGCGGCTCGGCGGTGAAGGCGGGACGCACGAAGACGGCGCGGTCGATCGGCAGCACGCGTCGGACCGCGAGGCGCAGGGCGATCGCCGCGCCCATCGAGATGCCGAGCACCGTGAGCGGCTTGTGCGCGGCTCCGGAGCGCACGATCTCCTCCGTCACCTCGTCGGCGAGCGCCTCGAGGGCGAAGTCGCCGGGCGCGCCGAGCAGCTCGGAGGCGCCGTGGGCGCGGACGTCCGGAGCGATGACCTCGCTGCCGGCGGGGAGGGCGGAGCGCAGCAGCCCCAGCGGCTGGGAGCGGTCGCCGCCCAGGCCGTGCAGGAGGAGGACCGTCACCGGGCGCGCGTCCGCTCGTGCAGCTCGGCCATCAGCATCCCCGCCAGCCGCACGAGGATGTGGATCTCGTCCTCGTCGCGGTCGACCCAGCGGGAGTTCGGCTCGCCCTCGATCGGCACGAAGTCGCGGTGCTGCTCCCAGACGACGAGCGTGCGCTCGGCGCCGAGGACGTACTGCTGCCAGAAGACCTGCCGCAGGTAGTGGCGCGGGATGCTCCGCCACGGCTTCGTCGTGGTCTTGATCTCGCAGAGCTCGAGCCGGCCGTCCTCGCGGAGGCCGATGCCGTCGGGCGTGGCGAGGTGCCGCCGCTCCTGGCTCGCGTGGAAGAGGGTGCTGCTGGGCTCGATCGCGTGCTCGCTCCGCACCCAGGCGGCGATCTCGGGCTCGCGGGCGCGGCCGTGGTCGGTGAAGGCGTTGCCGCCGAAGCCGGTGCCGTAGAGCTTGTCGAGCGCTGCCTTGCCGATCGCGGCGGGGGAGGAGAGGCGGGCGACGTCGGTCGCCGTGATGCCGCGCGAGCGGGCGCGGAGCCAGGCGACGCGGTCCGAGGAGTCGGCGACGACCCTCCGGAGGTGCGGGGGCTCGGCGTCCGTGAAGACGGGCTGCGTCTCCCAGGGGAAGGAGAGCTGCAGGTCGGGCACCGATTCATTCTCTGCCCCCTGCGGCGCCCGGTCGAATCGGCACGCCGACCCGCGCCCTCTCACCGGGGCGCTACGGCCCGCGCCGGCGGCTCAGGCGTCGAGGAAGGCGTCGACGTGCGCGGGGGAGAGGAGGTGGCGCCGGACCATCAGGGCGGCACCGCGGACGCCTCCGCCCTGGGCCGCGGCCTGCACGATGTCGAGCGCGCGGGTCGCCAGGGGGAGGGAGCGGCGGTAGACGACCTCGCGGACCCCGGCGAGGACCTCGTGGCTGGCCTGGGCGATGCTGCCGCCGACGACGATGACGGACGGATTCAGGAGGTTCACGCAGGTGGCGAGCACCTCGCCGATGTCGCGGCCGGCGGCGCGCGTGAGCTCGACGGTGGTGGGGTCCCCGCCGGTCAGCAGGGTGACGACGTCGGAGGTGCTGGCGGCGTCGATCCCGGACTCGGTCAGCCGGCGGGCGATCGCCGAGCCGCTCGCGATCGCCTCGAGGTCGGCCTCGCCGCGGTCGCCGGGGACCTGCACGTGGCCCAGGTCGCCCGCGGCTCCGAGGGCTCCGCGCTGCAGGGCGCCGCCGCTGACGATCCCGGCTCCGATGCCGGTGGAGACCTTCACGTAGAGGAGGTCGTCCACGTCGGCGTAGTGGTCGGCGTGCTCGCCGAGCGCCAGCAGGTTCACGTCGTTGTCGACGAGGACGGGTACGGGGAGGCGGCGGCCGACGAACTCCGGGATGTCGAAGCGGTCCCAGCCGGGCATGATCGGCGGCTTCACCGGGCGGCCCGTCGCGTGCTCGACGGGTCCGGGGACGCCGACGCCGACTCCCGCGAGCGGGCCGGCCGCCGGAGTCCGGCCGAGCAGGGCCGCGGCGACGTCGAGGGCGTGGCCGAGGACGGCGAGGGGGCCGTCGGCGATGGCGATGCTCTCGCGGCGGCGGGCGAGGACCGTGCCGTCGAGGTCGGTCAGGGCGACGACGGCGTGCGCGGCGCCCAGGTCGACGGCGAGGAGGCTGCGCGCCCGGGGGTCGAAGGCCACGCGGGCGGCGGGACGGCCGCCGGAGGAGGGGGCGTCGTCCTGTCGGGCGACCAGGCCGGAGGCGGTGAGGACGTCGAGCTGGGCGGAGACGGCCGCGCGCGGCAGGCCCGTCTCGGCGACCACGTCGGCCCGAGTCCGGGGAGCCCCGTCGGCCAGCAGGAGCAGCAGCTCGCCGACCGCGCTGACGGTGATGCGGCGGCGCGGGGACATGGCCAGAGTCAACCACAGCGCCCGTGCTTCTGTGCGGCGGGCGCCCAACTTGGCGGGCGCGCAGGGCTAGTTTTGCTTGTCCGTGAGCAAAAGTCCGCGTAGGGTTCGAGGCACACCTTCCGATGCGATCAGGAGCCCCACCGGTGGCCACACCCCCAGACCTCTCTGTCCAGCTGTACTCGGTGCGCGAGCCGCTCGCGGCCGATCTTCCCGCCACCCTCGACCGCCTCGCGGCGATCGGCTTCACCACGGTCGAGCTCTTCGGGTTCGTCGACCTGGCCGACGCCTACCGCGTAGCGCTCCCGGCCAGCGGACTGCGCGCTCCCAGCGCCCACGCGCGCCTCCTCGGCCCTCAGGGCGACGCCACCGTCGACGAGATCCTCGACACGGCCGCCTCGCTCGGCGTCGAGACCGTGATCGACCCCTACGTCGACCCGACCCGCTGGACCACCGCGGACGACGTCGCCCGCATCGCCGACGAGCTGAACGCGCTGGTCGACTCCGCCGCCGCCCGCGGCCTGGTGCTCGGCTACCACAACCACGCCTTCGAGTTCGAGAACCGCGTCGACGGCCGCAGCGCCTTCGAGCACCTCGCGGGCCTGCTCGACCCGCGCATGGTCCTCGAGCTCGACACCTACTGGGCGGCCGTCGGCGGCGACGACCCGGTCGAGGTGCTCGGACGCCTCGGCGACCAGGTGCGCTTCCTGCACGTGAAGGACGGCCCGATCTCGGCCGACACCCAGGAGCAGCTGCCCGCGGGCGAGGGCGCGATGGACGTCCCGGCGATCCTCGCCGCCGCTCCGCAGGCCCTGCCCGTGCTGGAGTTCGACGCCTACGCCGGCGACATCTTCGAGGGCCTGGAGTCGGCCCACCGCTACGTCTCGGGGCTCGGCGCATGAGCGGCACCGGCCGCGTGGGCGTCGGCGTCATCGGCGCCGGCAACATCAGCACCCAGTACCTGACCAACCTCACCGTCTTCCCCGACCTCGAGGTGCTCTTCGTCGCCGACATCGACCTCGAGCGGGCGAGGACCCAGGCCGAGGCCTTCGGCGTCCCCGCCTCCGGCACCGTCGAGGAGCTCCTCGCGCACGAGGGCATCGAGATCGTCGTGAACCTCACGATCCCGGCCGCGCACGTCGAGGTCGCGCGCCGCGCGGTCGAGGCGGGCAAGCACGTGTGGACCGAGAAGCCCTTCTCGCTCGACCGCGACAGCGGGATCGAGCTGCTCGCGCTGGCGAAGGACAAGGGGCTGCGCGTCGCGACCGCTCCCGACACCTTCCTGGGCGCGGGCCTCCAGACGGCGCAGCGCGTGATCGAGAGCGGAGCCATCGGCACGCCGCTCTCCGCCCTCACCCTCTTCCAGGGCCCCGGCCCCGAGTCGTGGCACCCGAACCCGGAGTTCTTCTTCGCCGAGGGCGGCGGACCGCTGCTGGACATGGGCCCGTACTACATCACCACGCTCGTGCAGAACCTCGGCCCCGTCGAGAGCGTCACCGCCGTCTCGTCCCAGGCCCGCGCCACCCGCGTCGTGGGCTCCGGCCCGAAGGAGGGCACCGAGTTCCCGGTGACCATCCCGACGCACATCGGCGGGCTGCTCCGCTTCGAGTCCGGGGCCTCGGCCCAGGGCGTGTGGAGCTTCGAGTCGAGCCTGCCGCGCACCGGCTTCGTCGAGATCAACGGCTCCGAGGGCACCCTCGTCCTCCCCGACCCGAACCAGCACGACGGAGAGATCACCCTGCACCGCCGCGGGTCCGCCGAGCCGGAGGTCATCGCGGCGACCGGCTCGACCGCCTCCCGCGGCACCGGCGTGCTCGAGCTCGCCCGTGCGATCCGGGCCGACCGCCCCGAGGCCGCCTCCGGAGACCTCGCGTACCACGTCACCGACGTGATGCTCTCGCTCCTCGAGGCCGCCGAGACCGGCGAGAAGGTCCTCGTCACGAGCTCCGTGACGCCCCGCCCCGCACTGCCCGAGAGCTGGGACCCGACCGAAGCGACCCTCTCCTGATGCCCGCGCCCCTGCGCGTCGGCGTGCTCGGCGGCGGCTTCATGGCGGCCGTGCACAGCCGCGCAGCCCGCAGCGCCGGAGCGGTGCTCGCCGGAGTCGCCTCCTCCACCCCGGAGAAGGGCGAGCGGGCGGCGGCCGAGCTCGGCGTCGAGCGCGCCTACCCGGACGCCCGGGCCCTGATCGAGGACGAGAGCATCGACCTCGTGCACGTCTGCACCCCGAACGCCACGCACGCCGCACTCGCGCTCGCGGCGATCGAGGCGGGCAAGCACGTGGTGTGCGAGAAGCCGCTCGCCGCGACGCTGCGGGAGGCGGAGTCGCTCGCTGCGGCCGCGTCCTCCGCCGGCGTGGTGGCGACCGTCCCGTTCGCCTACCGCTTCCACCCGATGGTGCGCGAGGCCCGTGCCCGCGTCGCCTCCGGCGAGACCGGCCGCCTGGTCACCGTCCGCGGGAGCTACCTCCAGGACTGGCTGCTGGGCGCCTCCGACGACAACTGGCGCGTCGACCCGGCCGCCGGCGGCCGCTCGCGCGCCTTCGGCGACATCGGCTCGCACCTGGTCGACCTGCTGGAGTTCGTCACCGGCGACCGGATCGACTCGCTCGCCGCGATCACGAGCACCGTCCACGCCGAGCGCGGCGGCCGCCCGGTGAGCACCGAGGACGTGGCCGGCCTGATCGTCCGGCTCGAGGGCGGCGCCGTCGGCACGCTCCTCGTCTCGCAGGTCACCGCGGGCCACCGCAACGAGCTGGTGCTCGAGGTGTCCGGGCTGGAGGAGTCGCTGCGCTTCGAGCAGGAGCTCCCCGAGACGCTGTGGGTCGGCCGGCGCGACAGCGCCCTGCTGGTGCCGCGCGACGCCTCGATCCTCGCGCCCGATGCGGCCCGGCTCTCGATCGTGCCGAGCGGTCATCCGATGGGCTACCAGGACGCCTTCACGGCGTTCGCCCGCGACACCTACGCCGCCGTGGCGGGCGCCGACGTGGAGGGTCTGCCGACCTTCGCCGACGGCCTCCGCGCGGCGCGCATCACCGAGGCCGTGCTCGACGCGGCCGAGACAGGCGCCTGGGTGACCGTGCCCGCCGCCGACGACCGGACGGAGATCGCCGCATGAGCGACGAGAAGACCTACCCCGCCACCCACCCCGTGACGCTGTTCACCGGGCAGTGGGCCGATCTGCCCTTCGAGGAGGTCGCCCGACTCGCCGCCGAGTGGGGCTACGACGGACTCGAGATCGCGGCCTCGGGCGACCACCTCGACCTCAAGCGCGCGGACGAGGACGACGCCTACGCCGCCTCGCGTCTGGAGATCCTCGACCGCTACGGCCTCGAGGTCTTCGCCATCTCGAACCACCTCACCGGCCAGGCCGTCTGCGACGACCCGATCGACTTCCGCCACAAGGCACTCGTGCGCGACTACACCTGGGGCGACGGCGACGCGGAGGGGGTGCGGCAGCGCGCCGCCGAGGACATGAAGCGCTCGGCGCGGGTCGCCCGCAAGCTCGGCGTGGACGTGGTCGTCGGCTTCACCGGCTCGAAGATCTGGCCCTACGTGGCGCAGTTCCCGCCGGTGCCGGCCTCCGTGATCGACGAGGGGTACGAGGACTTCGCGACCCGCTGGAACCCGATCCTCGACGAGTTCGACGCGAACGGCGTGGTCTACGCGCACGAGGTGCACCCGTCCGAGATCGCCTACGACTACTGGTCGAGCGTGCGCACCCTCGAGGCGATCGGGCACCGCCCGGCCTTCGGCTTCAACTGGGACCCGTCGCACATGATGTGGCAGGACATCGACCCGGTCGGCTTCATCGTCGACTTCAAGGACCGGATCTACCACGTCGACTGCAAGGACACCCGCCTGCGCCCGAAGAACGGCCGCGCCGGCGTGCTCGGCTCGCACCTGCCCTGGGGCGACCCGCGCCGCGGCTGGGACTTCGTCTCGACGGGGCACGGCGACGTCCCGTGGGAGGACGCGTTCCGCGCGCTGGAGTCGATCGGCTACTCCGGCCCGATCTCCATCGAGTGGGAGGACGCCGGGATGGACCGCCTCCACGGCGCGAAGGAGGCCGTCGGCTTCATCCGCTCGCTGCTCTGGAGGACCCCGACCGCGTCGTTCGACGCCGCGTTCTCGAACCAGTAGCCGCGCGGCTCTCCTCGGCGGGATCCCGCTCCGGCCCGCAGCGCACGTCGCGCGCGCCGGATAGGGGTCCCGCAGGCGGGGGTGGGGTCAGTCGGCGGCCTTGGCGGCGCGCTCGGACTTGATGCGGGCCTGCTCGCGGCGGACCTCCGCGTAGCGGTTCTGCTCGACGCGCAGCCACTCGGGGACCTCGTCGAGCAGGGCCTGGATCTCGGGAGTGGTCAGCGCCTCGGTGACGCCGCCGCGGGCGAGCCCCGAGATGGAGACGTTCAGCCGGGAGGCGATGACGGAGCGGGGGTGCGGCCCCTCCTCGCGCAGCTGCACGAGCCAGGCGGGCGGGTTCGCGGCGAGCTCGTCGTACTGCTCGCGCGTGATCGCCGACTCCTGGAACTCCTCCGGGGTCGCGGGCAGGTAGACCTGCAGCTTCTTCGCCGCGGTCGCAGCCTTCATCGTCTGTGTCGCCTTGGCCATGCGGCAACCCTACCGGCGCGGCGCGGACCACCTACCCTGAGGGGATGAGCGAGCAGCCCGAGACCGTCGACCCGCAGGCCGCTCCCGAGGCGGAGGGGCGTCCGGAGGGCGGGGCGGACGCGGCGGCTGTCGACGCGTCGGCCGGATCGGGCGCGGTCGGCGCCGGAGCCGGAACCGAGTCGGACGACACCGACGGCGACTCCGACCACCTCGACTCCGCCGACCTCGACGCCGAGGACAGCGACGCCGGGGACAGCGATGTCGACGACGCCGACTCCGACGCCGCCGACTCCGACTCCGACGCCGAGGACGCCGTCCCCGCCGGCCCCGTGCTCGCCGTCGCCCTCGTGCCCGGCGTCACCCCCACCAAGTGGACCCGCGTCTGGGGCCAGCGCCGCTCCGATCTCCCGCTGCGCATCACCGTCGTCGCCGAGCGCGATCAGGAGCAGGCGCTGCTCGACGGCCGCGCGCAGCTGTCGTTCGTCCGCGGCGACGTCTCCTCCTCCGCCCTCAGCTCCATCCATCTCTACGACGAGCAGCCCGTCGCCGTCGTCGGCCGCGAGCACGCCCTGGCCGCCGCGGACGAGCTCGACGTCGCCGAGCTGGCCGGCGAGCACCTCCTCCAGGACCCGGAGGACGTGCCGGAGTGGGCCGCGGTCGCCGAGGAGCTCGCGGACGGCTCGCGGCGCCCGCTGCCGCGCATGGCCGGCCTCGACGACGCGGTCGAGCAGGTCGCGGCCGGAGTGGGCGTGCTGATCGTGCCGCAGTCGGTGGCGCGCGTGCACAGCCGCAAGGACGTCACCGCGGTGCCGGTGACCGGCGTCGCTCCCTCCTCCGTCCGCCTCGCCTGGGTGACGGGCGACAAGGGCGACGACGTCGAGGACTTCATCGGAGTCGTCCGCGGCCGCAGCGCGAACACCACGCGCGGCACCGCCGCGACGCCGAAGGTCGAGTCGCGGGCGAAGGCCGCCAAGGCGAAGGCGCGGGAGGCGCGCGAGAAGGCGGAGAGGGCCGGCGGCGGCAAGAAGAAGCCGGCCCGCGCCAAGGCGTCGGCGCCGGCGGTGCGGCGCACCCGCAAGCCCCGCGGCCGCTGACCGTGGCCGACGACGCCGGCTGGTCGCTCCGCCCCGCCACCGCGGAGGACGCCGCGGCGATCGCCGAGCTGCGCGCGGTCGTCATGCGCCCGTCGCTCGAGACGCTCGACCGCTACGACGAGCACCGCGTGCGGCACCGCTTCCTCGACGGCTACCGGCCCGAGCTCACCCGGGTGATCGAGCTCGACGGCGCCTTCGCCGGGAGCATCGCCGCGCGGGTCGAGCCGGACGCGGTCTGGATCGAGCACTTCTACCTGGCGCCGCACGCACAGGGACGCGGAGTCGGCGGCGCCGTCCTGCGCCGGGTGATGGCGGAGGAGGCGCGGCCGGGTCTGCCCTTCCGGCTCGACGTGCTGAAGCGCAGCGACGCCCGCCGCCTCTACGAGCGGCACGGCTTCCTGTTCGAGCGTGCTCTGGAGTGGGACGACATCCTCGTCGCGCCGCCTGTCTCCTGACCCCTGATCGGGGAGGACGACGGGGCGCGGGCCGCCGCTAGCATGAGCGCGATCCCCTCCGCCGGGTCGGCCGCAGGGCGACCTCCTCCTGGAAGCAGGCACTCCGCCGTGTCCCCGCTCGTTCTGAGGTCCGCCGCCTCCGCGGTCCTCGTCGCCGCCCTGGCGATCACCTCCAGCCCGCTCGCCTCCGCCGCATCGGCGGCCGCGCCGTCGGCCGCCCCCGTCGCCGCATTCGGCGCCGCCTCCGACGCGCCCCGCTCGATCGTGCTCCCCGAGGGGCAGCCTCTCTGGCAGCCCAGCGCCGAGTCCCCCCTGCCCGCCGTGCCGGACGAGGCGCCGAGCGCCGCCCGTGCGAGCGCTGCGGCGTCGATCAGCGGCCGTGTCGTGGTCGAGGAGGCCGACGGCTCGATCGCGACCACCACTCCCCGCGGCGCCCTCCTGAACGTCGAGGTCTGGTCGAGCGAGGCGGGGCTCCTCGGGAACCACTCCGTCGCCGGCGACCTCACCTTCAGCATCGACGGGCTCACCGCCGGGCAGACCTACTACCTGCTGATCAAGGACAACGCCGACCTCTACGCCGACCTCTGGTCCGGCGGCAGCGCCGTCGCCCGCAGCGCCGAGCCGCTTCAGGCCCCGGCGGCCGGCGTGCAGCTGCGCACCGCACGGCTGGGGTCGCTCGAGGGACGCCTGAGCGGCGTCGCGGGCGACCAGCGCGTCGACATCTGGTACCGCGACCCGGGAACCGACGGCTACTTCCGCACCGGCGAGCTCGACCTGATCACGGGCGGCGACAACCCGTACTCGTTCCAGCAGGTCGTCCCCGGCGACTACCTCGTCCGGGCGTCGAGCCGCGACGACGTGATCGACGACAGCTACTGGGACCACGTCCTCCGCTCGGGCGACGCGGGCGACGTGCGCGTCCCGGTGGGCGGATCGGCCGCCGGGATCGACCTCTCGCTGAGCAGCGACTACCAGCAGTACACCGGGCGCCTCGCCGGATCGGACCGCTACGCGACCTCGGTGGAGGCGACGGGCTACTTCTCCCCGGGCATCCCGGTGCTCTACGTGGCCAGCGGGGCGAACTGGCCGGATGCGCTGAGCGCCGGCCCGGCCGCCGCCGCCCTCGGAGGCGCGCTCCTGCTCACCGATCCCGACCGCCTGCCTCGGGTCGTCTCCGACGAGATCCGCCGCCTCCGCCCGGAGCGGGTCGTGGTCGTCGGCAGCGAGCTGAGCGTGAGCCCCGGGGTCCTCTCCGCGATCCGCTCGATCGTCGGCGGCACCGAGCGCATCGGCGGGACGGACCGCTACGACACCTCCCGCCGGATCGTCGCAGACGCCTTCGGCAGCGGCCCCTACTCGAACATGTTCGTCGCGACCGGCACGAACTTCCCCGACGCCCTGTCGGCCGCGCCGATCGCCGGCTGGCGTGCGCAGCCCGTGCTGCTGGTCGACGGTGCGACCTCGGGCGCCGACTCCGCGACCGCGACCGCGGTGCGCGATCTGGCGCCGGAGCACGTGGAGTTCCTCGGCGGCGACCCCTCGATCCGGGACGCGTACGTGGCGGACTTCGAGCGTCGCGGCCTCGCCCCCTCGGTCTCGAGGATCGCCGGCCGCGACCGCTACGAGACCAGCGTCGAGCTGAACAGCGCCTACCCCCAGTCGCTGCTGCAGGACAGCGTCTTCCTCGCCGCGGGGTCCTCCTTCGCCGACGCCCTCTCGGGAGCGACGACGGCGGCGGCCCTGGGCTCGTCCGTGCTGCTGACCGAGCGCGACTGCGTGCACGACTCGACGCTGCGCTTCCTGGCCTCCAACTCGAAGAACTACGCGTTCCTGCTCGGCGGGGAGCCGACGCTCACCGAGGACGTGGCGAACCTCCGCAACTGCGAGTACGACTTCTGACGACGCGTGCTCCCGTGGTCCGGGGCTAGGGTGCGAGCATGCCCACGAGCGATGAGACCTGGACCCTGGCCGAGCACGACGTACCGGTGTACCGCAGCGGTGAGGGCGGCCGCGCGCTGATCCTGATCCACGAGGTCTGGGGGGTCGACGGGCACATCCGCTCGGTCGCCGACCGCTACGCGGCCGAGGGCTACAGCGTCGTCGCCCCCGAGCTCCTGGCCGACAGCGGCCTGCTCGAGCAGCTCGACGAGGAGCAGCGCGCCGACTACGACCACCCGGTGCGGCGCCTGCCGCGCCAGGTCGAGCTGCGCACCTTCTTCGCCCCCGTCTTCACTCCGGAGCACGCGACGCGCACCGTCGCGATCCTCCGCGCCCTCGTCGAGCGGCTCCTGCGCCAGGAGGGCGCGACCAGCGTCTCCGTCACCGGGTTCTGCTACGGCGGCACCTTCTCGTGGGCGCTCGCGCTGGCCGAGCCGCGGCTGGCGGCGGCCGTGCCGTTCTACGGGCACGTCACCGCGTCCGCCGAGGAGCTCGGCGCGCTGCAGGTGCCGGTGCTGGCGTTCCTGGGCGATCAGGACGCTCCCCTCGTCGAGCAGGTGCCGCGCATCCGCGAGGCGACCGAGGGCAAGGACGTCGAGGTCGTCGTCTACCCGGGAGCGGGCCACGCCTTCTTCAACGACGCGAACGAGCAGACCTACCAGGCCGAGGCGGCGACCGACGCCTGGCCGCGGGCGCTCGCGTTCCTCGGAGCGCACGCGGGCTGAGCGGGCTGTGCGGGATCAGCGGGTGAGGATCCACGCCACCAGGTAGCTGCGCGAGTCGGCGCTGTCGATCGAGGAGTCCGGCAGGCGCTCCGCCCGCGCGAGAGCCGCGGCCGGGTCGCTGGTCGCCTGCAGCATCAGCACGTAGTCGGCGAGCGGCGCGCCTGGGGCTCCGGCCACGAGCTCGTCGACCCGCGAGGGGTCGGGGAGGAACGCGGTCGACGGCGGCATCGGGATCAGCTCGATCCCCAGCAGCGCCGAGGGTGTCGCGTCGAAGAAGGTGGCGTAGTCGCGCTTGCCGCCCCAGTTGATCGCGACGAACGGCGCTTCGAAGCCGACCGGCGTCTCCGGGCTCAGCCAGAGGTCTGCGGCCGCCTGCGTCTCGAGGGAGAGCAGCCAGCGCGCCTCCTCGAGCAGCGGCGCGTTCCCGGAGGCGGCGGCCCAGAGGGCGAGGCCGTTCCAGGCGTTGACCGCCTCGGACACCGACTCCTGGTCGTTGCCGTCCCGGGCCGGCGCGAGCCCCGAGGCCCAGGAGTGGCCGCGGTACGCGTCGAACACGCGCAGCCGCGGGAACTCGGCGGTGTCGACGGGAGAGGCGAGATCCAGGGCGAGCAGGTCCGCGACGGTCCGGTACCGCTCGAGGAGGGACGGGTCCTCGGCGGCCAGCATCCCGACGGCGGAGAGCAGGTAGCCGTAGTGGAAGTGGTGGTCGTTGAACGCGTCGGACCCGAACGACGGCGCGGAGCCGACGACGCCTCCGAGCACGGGGTCGTAGACGACGCACTTCACGGCACCCGGTGCGCAGCCGCGCGGGTCGAGCCACTGGTCGAGCTCGGCGGCGATCCGGTCGTGCAGGTCGGCCGCCACCTCCTCCAGGCCGAGGTCGACGGCGAGACGGTGCAGAGCAGCGGCGCGGTAGAGCTCCTTGCCGGCTCCGTAGGTGTCGGGCGCGGCGAAGCGGGTGGCCGCGGCGTCGAGTGGCACCTGCGTCCGGAGCGTCGTCTTCTCCTCGGCCGTGAGGGAGCCGAGATCGAGCGCCCCCGACTCGACGATAGTGGGGGCGGCGCGGGAGAACGACGTTCCCGCACGGAGCCCCACCCGGCCGTAGAGCGTGTCGTAGCCGATCGCCCCCTCGGCCCCGAGGCCGAAGAACGTCTCGGCGCCGCCCTCGGTCCGCAGCGCGTAGGTCGTGGTGGTGGTGCTCGCCGTGACGTCGTGGGAGACGCTCGCGCCCTCGAGGGGCACTGCACGACGCCGAAGCTCGTCGATCCGCGCCCTGCTCGCTCCCGGAGGCACCGCGAAGAGGAGCAGCGTGCCGTCCAGCGTCATCCGGGGGAACGTATCGAGGGCGGCGGCGGGCGCCACCAGCCCGTACCGCTGTCCGCCCGCGGTGACCAGGAGCAGGCCGCCGGCCGCGCGCTCGGGAGCGGTGGCGCCTCCGATCAGCACCGTCTGGGCGCTCTCGGTCCGGTAGGAGGCGTAGGGCCAGCCCTCGGCTGCGACGAGCTCACCGGCACCCGCGAGGCTCCAGTGCGCGACGAGGTCGTCGAACGCGGAGAGCGCCACCGCGCTCGAGGGGACCGTCACGGTGAGATCGTCCCGGGCGAGGGCGTAGACGGTCCGCGGAGCCGCCTCCACGATCGGGAGGCCCACGGTGAAGCCGTCGGCGCGCGGCGTGACGGTGAGGATCCCTGAGTAGAGCGGGAGATCCTCCCCGAACACCGGTCCGGACACCCACGAGTTCGTCGGCGGCCGCACCCCTTCGGCAAGCCGCGCCGTCCCCGCGTAGGGGCCGGGGACCTGCGGCAGCTCCCGCGCGTGCACGGACGCTGCCACGGCCCAGTCGGACGCGGAGCCGTCGGACGTGCATCCGGTGAGGCCTGCGATCGCGAGGGCGAGAGCGAGGGCCGCCCCCGCCCCGCGCCTCACCGCGCGAACCCGCCCGGCGTGAAGAGCCTGCCGAGCTGGGCGACCAGCCAGCCGCCGAAGCCGTCGCCGTCGTCGCGGAGCCGCACCTCCGCCGCGACGGGAGCTCCGACCACGGTGTAGTCCTGCGTCGTGATCTCGTCGGTGCGCGCGCGGATGACGGTCGTCGCCCGCCCCTCGTGGAACCGCTCCACCTCGACGTCGTAGATCTCGGCGTCGACGGTCGTCCCATCCGGCATCGCCACGGCGACGGTGCCGCCGATCGGGACCCGCGAGTAGTCCCGGGCGCCGAGCACGAACTCGCTCTCGAGGTGGATCGAGTCCGAGATCGCGACGACCGCGATCATCTGGTCCTCCTCGACGAAGGAGCCGATCTCGGCGTCGACCGACGTGACCACGCCGTCCAGCGCCGCCGTGAAGACCATCAGGCCGCCTTCCTCGATCCGGTAGCCGACATCGGCGCTGGTGAACGTCTTCGTCTGCATGTCGGACTCGAGGACGGTGCTCTGCAGGCTGAAGAGCACGTCGCCCTTCTCCACCGCGTCGCCGCGGGAGATCGTGAGGTCCTGGATCGTGCCCGCGTAGGGCGTCCCCAGCGAGTACTCGTCGGTGACGAGCTGAGCGCTCGCCGCCCGCACGGTGAGCGAGGAGTTGTTCGCGTAGACCAGGCCGGCGGCGGCGGCGCCGAGCGCGAGGGCGCACGAGGCGAGGAAGCCGAGCCAGCGCAGCGCGGTCATGCCGCACCCACGGCGAGTCCGTGGCGTCCCGCGGCGGCGGGGCCGCTCGGAGCGACCACCTCGGCCCGGGCGGCGCGCTTCAGGAGGACGTGCTCGCGCGCCGCGATCACCGCGAACGCTCCGAGCGTGAGGGTGTTCAGGACGTTCCAGGCGAGCGCCACCGAGTACTCCGCGGTCCACTCCGCCTTGAGGAAGCCGACGACGGAGGTCGCGGCCAGGAACACCAGGAAGACCATCTGCACCTTGATGAAGTTGAAGGGCGAGGCGGCCTGCCCGGTCGCGCCCGTCGAGGTCCAGGCCGGCTTCCGGCCCGCGAGAGCGAGGAAGAACGCCTTCGTGTACATCGGGAAGGTGACGGTCGACAGCAGCAGCGTCTCCCACCGGAACGAGCCGATGATGAACAGCGCGAGCCCGATCTGCAGCACGTAGAACCCGCAGTAGAAGAGGATCCACTCGACGAGCGGCACCTCGAGGCTGACCGGCGTGATGTTCAGGTAGATCTGCAGCGGGGGCAGCACGATCAGGCCCAGCGGCACGATCCCGGTGAAGTAGAACGTGACGGTCATGAAGTACTGCACGCGCTGGTCGGTCGTGAGCCGGCGCTTCGGCGAGAACGGGTTGTGCTTGAGCAGGATCTCGAACCCGCCGACGGCCCAGCGGACCTGCTGGCGGACGAAGGCCTCGATCGTCTCGGGCGTGCGCCCGACCGCGAGGGTCATCGGCACGAAGATCGAGCGCCAGCCGCGCTCGTGCACGAAGATCGACGTCCAGATGTCCTCGGACTGCGAGCCCTCGTACATCCCGCCGATGTCGTCGAGGGCCTTGCGGCGGAAGACGGCGTTGGTGCCCACGCAGAAGGCGGAGTTGTACTTGTTCTTGCCCGGCTGGGTGAGGGCGTAGAAGACGATCTGCATGTAGGCGGAGCCGCGCGAGATGAAGTTGTGCGCGTTCCCGTAGACCTGCGGGGCCTGCACGAAGGCGACGTCGTCGTGGGCGAAGAAGGGGAGAGTCTCCTCCAGGAACTCCGGCACGGTCACGAAGTCGGCGTCGATCATCACGGCGAAGTCCGAGTCGGTCAGACGGAGCGCGTGGTTCACGTTGCCGGCCTTGGCACCCGCGCGGTCCTCGCGCACCACGTAGCGGACGCCCAGGCGCTCGGCGATCGCGGCGACCTGCGGGTCGTCCCCGTCGTCGAGGAGCCACGTCACGTGGGTGCCGCGCATGTCGCGGGCCGCACGGGCCGTCTCCTCGATGATCGCGGGGTCCTCCCTGTAGGTCGTGATGAAGACGTCGACGGTGATGCGGCGGCGGCCGAGGTAGAGGTCCTCGCCGATCGGGATGCCGTCGACCGGGCTCCCGTAGAGCGTCGCTCGAGCGGAGTGGAAGGCGGAGTCGCGCGGGTCGTAGGTGCTCGACAGGGCGGTCCACATCGTGAGCGCGGCCTGGCCGATCAGGTACAGCTCGCAGATGATGACGATGGCGAACGGGAGGGGGTCGCCGATGTTGCGCGGGTTGAGCAGGAAGGCGCCGTAGAGCAGAGCGCCGGCGCCGGAGAGGAGCACGATCATGATGAGCGAGGGCGACTGCTGCTTGGCGCGGCTGGTGACGGCACGGGGGCTGGCGACGCGTTGCTGGCGCGTCAGGAGCGGGCGGATCTCGGGTGGAGCGGGAGGACCAGGGCGGGCGGGGGTGCTGGGGTTCACGGGTGAGCTCTTCGGGTAGGTGGAAGCGGGGGCCCGGAGCGTCGTCGGTCGGGGGTGCCGGACGGCGCGCCGGAGGAGCGCCTGTGCGCGCGTTCGGCTCAGGTCGCTGATGCGCCGCGGTCCGTCGGGTACGGCGCGGGCGTCGGGGCCGCGGTCCCGTCGGGTACGGAGTCGCGGTGCGGAGGCCGCCCGTCATCGGGGATGTCGGCGGCGGTCCCCATGTTCGACCTGGGAGAGTGCCGGGACAAGAGCCGGAAGAGGACGTGTCCGCTAGCGGACACCCCGTTCCGACACCGCGGCTCCGCGGCGCTGAGCTCGCCGACGGCCGGAGTCAGCGCGGCCGGACCGGCAGCCAGCCCCGCCGCGTCGCGAGCACGCCCGCCTGGAAGCGGCTCTCGGCGCCGAGCAGATCGAAGAGACCGGCGATGTGCCGACGGCAGGTGCGCACGCTGAGGTCCAGCCGTGCCGCGAGCGCCTCGTCGGTGAGCCCGGCGGCGAGGCCCTGCAGGATCGACCGCTGCACCGCGGAGAGGGAGGGCTCCTCCTCGGCACCTGCCGCGTGCAGGGGCGCTGCGAACTCCCACGCCGCGTCGAACACGCGCGCCAGGGTCGCCGCGAGCTCGGGGGAGCGGACGACCAGGGCGGCGCGGTCGTCCTCGTCGCGGGAGCGGGCGACGATCGCGAAGGAGCGGTCGAAGACCACCAGCCGGAAGGGCAGCACCGGGAGGGTCCGGAACCGCGCGCCCAGCGGCTCGAGCTCCGCGACCGAGCGCCGGAGGGCCGCGTTGTCGCGGCGGCGGTCGAGGTACAGCGTCCGCCTCGCGATGCCGCGCCCGAGCAGCTCGCGGTCGACGGCGTCGCTCGCCTCGTGCCGCTCCACGCTGCTGGTGCCGGGAGCGGCGATCAGCACCTCCTCCGAGGCTCCGCGCTGCAGGTCGAGGAGCAGCCGGAGGACGGTCGCCGGGTCCTCGATCACCTCCACCTGCTCCGCGGCGGCGAGGACGCTGCGGGCGCTCCGGTAGGCGGGGACGAGGGCCATCAGCTCGCTGCGGCGGCGGGTGATCCCGGTCTGCAGCTCGAGGAGGCGCCGCTCGTCGTCGGCGATCAGCTCGGCCAGGGCGATGTCCGGTGCGGCCGTGGCGAGCGACTCCGCCCCCGCGTGCAGCGGAGCGAGCAGCCGGAGCCCGATCAGCTCGTCACGCGCCTCGCGGAGGCCGTCGACGGTGACGCCGAGCTCGTCCGACGCGCTCTCGAGCGACCAGTCTCCGCGCACGGACGCGTGCAGGTACAGCGCGATCGCGTTCTCGCTCAGCACCGGCGGCCCCCCGTTCTCCCGACCCTCCCGAGTGTAGGAGGCGCGCACTCAGCGCCGCCGCGCGAGAACCGCGACGACGGCGAGCTCACCGGCGAGGACCAGCGCTACCGCTCCGAACACGGCCGGGCCGACCAGCGCGGCGAGCGGAGTGAGACCGGCGTTCGCGAGGAGGGGGGCGAGGAGACCGATCACCACTCCGGTACGGCGGGCGGGGGGCTGCCGGCGGGCGACGGCGACGACGCTCAGCGAGGTCGCGGCGGCGGCGGCGAGCACGAGCAGGAGGACCGCCGCGGGGTGCGGCTCCCCGAGCAGGAGGAGCGCGGCCAGCGCGGCCCAGGCGAGGGCGCCTCCGGCGGCGACGGGGCCGAGGTGCGGGGTGGCGGCGGGTGCAGTGGCGGTCATGGTGCGTCCTCTCGTCGTGGTCCTCCGAGCCTCGCGAAGGCCCGTCGGCGGCACCAGATCAGCATGCGGGCACGGCAGCATCCGGACATGCGGCGGACCCCCGGCTCCGCGCGGGGCGGAGGGTCGGGGGCCCACGGGACGTCCGGGCAGGCTCCGGCCGTGGCAGCATCCGGTCAGCCGGCCTCGCGCAGCCTCCCGCCGGCGAGGTGGAGGCTGCGCTGCGCACGGCGCGACGGCAGAGTGGTGGGTGTCGTCGGCTCCTGCTCTCCGGGCGCCCGCTCTTCCCGGGGCGGTGCCCACGGTCGTAGGCTCGCGCTCATCCGCAACGGGAGGGGCCGACGATGACCGCCACGAGAGAGACGTCCGCCCCGCCCGAGCTCAAGCGGGTGCTCGGCCCCAAGCTGCTGCTGCTGTTCGTGGTCGGCGACATCCTCGGGACCGGGATCTACGCCCTCACCGGGCAGGTCGCGGCCGAGGTGGGCGGGGCCGCGTGGCTCCCCTTCGTGATCGCGTTCGTCGTCGCCACGCTCACCGCCTGCTCCTACCTGGAGCTGGTGACGAAGTACCCGCAGGCGGCGGGCGCCGCGCTCTACGCGCACAAGGCGTTCGGGATCCACTTCGTCACGTTCCTCGTCTGCTTCACCGTGATGGCGAGCGGGATCACCTCGGCCTCCGCCGCCTCGGGCGCCTTCGCGAGCAACTTCGCGATCGGCTTCGGGCTCGGGGACGGCGCGGGGACGCGGCTGAGCATCGCGCTGGTGTTCATGGTCTGCATCGCCCTGGTGAACCTGCGCGGTGTCGCCGAGAGCGTCGGGCTGAACGTGGTGCTCACCCTGATCGAGCTCTCGGGCCTGCTGCTGGTGATCTTCGTGTGCTTCTTCGCGGTGTTCGGCGGGCAGGCCGACTTCTCGCGGGTGGTCGCGTTCGAGGCGCCGGAGGACAAGTCGCTGCTGCTCGCGGTGAGCACCGCGACCTCGCTGGCGTTCTTCGCGATGGTCGGATTCGAGGACTCCGTGAACATGGCGGAGGAGACGAAGGAGCCCAGCCGCATCTTCCCGCGCGTGATGCTCACGGGTCTCGGCATCACCGCCGTGGTCTACGTGCTCGTATCCACGCTTGCCGTCGCGATCGTCCCCGTGGGGGAGCTGGCCGGCAACGACACTCCGCTCGTCACGGTCGTCGAGGCCGCGGCGCCCGACTTCCCGATCTCGACGCTCCTGCCCTTCATCTCGCTCTTCGCCGTGGCCAACAGCGCGCTGATCAACATGATGATGGCCAGCCGCCTGCTCTACGGGATGAGCCGCCAGGGCGTGCTGCCGCCGTTCCTGCAGAACGTGCTGCGCGGACGGCGCACGCCGTGGGCCGCGATCCTCTTCACGACGGTGATCGCCCTGCTCCTCACCGCCTACGTGTCGCGCGACCCCTCCGACCCCATCGCGGTGCTGCTGGGCGGGACCACGTCGCTCCTCCTGCTGACGGTCTTCGCCGTCGTCAACGTCTCCGTGCTGGTGCTGCGGCGGCAGCCGGTCGAGCACCGTCACTTCCGGACCCCCACCGTGCTGCCGGTGCTGGGCACGATCGCCTGCGTCTACCTGGTGCTGCCGATCACCTCGGGACGCGACACGGCCCAGTACGGGATCGCGGGGGTGCTGCTCGTGATCGGCGTCCTGCTCTGGGCGGCGACCTTCATCGACCGGCGGGTCCGCGGCTACGCGCGCACCGCGGCGATCGCTCCGGAGGAGCTCGACGCCGATCCCGCGGAGGACGCATCGGGAGCGCACAGTGACGGCATCGGCCGGTCATAGCCGATCCATAGGGAACTCCCGATACTGGAGTCATGAGCACCCCGGCCCCCTCGAAGCACCTCGCCCCCGCGCAGCGCACCCGCCTGAAGCGGGCCGACGGGACGCCGATCCGCGTCCTCGTCGTCGACGACGAGAGCACCCTCACCGACCTGCTCCAGATGGCTCTGCGCTACGAGGGCTGGGAGGTGCGCACCGCCGCTGAGGGCCGCGCCGCGATCACGATCACCCGCGAGTTCCGGCCCGACGTGATCGTGCTCGACGTGATGCTCCCCGACATCGACGGCCTCCAGGTCCTGCAGCGGGTCCGCGCGGACGGCAGCGAGACCCCGGTCCTCTTCCTCACCGCGAAGGACGCGCTCGACGACCGGATCGCCGGGCTCACCGCCGGCGGCGACGACTACGTCACCAAGCCCTTCTCCCTCGAGGAGCTGGTCGCCCGGATGCGCGGCCTCATCCGCCGCAGCACCCTGCTCGCCAACGACGCGGACGACCCCGAGGTCGTCGTGGGGGACCTGGTGCTGAACGAGGACAGCCACGAGGTCCGCCGGGGCGGCGACGAGATCGAGCTGACCGCCACCGAGTTCGAGCTGCTGCGCTTCCTGATGCGCAATCCGCGCCGCGTGCTCAGCAAGGCCCAGATCCTCGACCGGGTCTGGTCGTACGACTTCGGCGGCAAGTCGAGCGTGGTCGAGATCTACATCTCGTACCTGCGCAAGAAGATCGACGCCGGCCGCTCGCCGATGATCCACACCGTGCGCGGCGCCGGCTACCTCCTGAAGCCCGCCGACCAGTGAGCCGCACCGGCCGCCCGTCGCTCGGCGACTTCGCGACCCGCTCCGCCCTCCGCAGCTCCCGCCGCGGCCGGCGCGCGCCGTGGACTCTGCGGCGGCGGATGGTCGTCGCCGTGGTCGCGCTCGTCGCGGTGACGGCGGGCGTCGTGGGAGCGGTCAGCGTGCTCTCCGCGCGCTCGATCCTCTACGGCAGCACGGACGCGTCGCTCAGCCAGTCGGTCACGCGCCTCCAGGACTTCGACGGGCCGAGCCGCTTCGGCGGGTCGAGCGCGATCGAGCAGGCCACGACCTGCCCCAGCGGATCCTTCGGCGGCGGCCCGAGCCAGAACCTCAGCACCATCACCGCCGTCCAGGGCTCGGACGGCTCCTTCATCGGCGCCTACGTCGACGCCGACGGGGTCTGCCGGCAGTTCTCGGACCCGGCCGACTCGGTGCTCGCGGCGGCCGTCGCCGCAGGGGGCGAGGAGGCGACCATCGAGCTGCCCGGGAGCCTCGGGACCTACCGCGTGCGCGCGGCGGCGGTCGAGGGCTCCGTCGTCGTCGTCGGCGTCCCCCTGGGCGAGGTCGCCGAGACGCTCGCCTCCCTCACCTGGGTGGTCGTCGTGGTGGTGCTGCTGGCGATGCTGCTGGTCGCCCTCGTCGCCACCGCGATCATCCGCGTGGCCCTGCGGCCCCTGGAGCGGGTGGAGGCGACGGCGACCCGCGTGGCCGAGCTGCCGCTGGACCGCGGCGCGGTCGAGCTGGTCGAGCGGGTCCCGGAGGAGGACGCCGACACCCGCACCGAGGTCGGCCGCGTCGGCGCCGCCTTCAACCGCATGCTCGACCACGTCACCGGTGCGCTGGAGTCGCGGCAGGCGAGCGAGGACAAGGTGCGGCAGTTCGTCGCCGACGCCTCGCACGAGCTGCGGACCCCCCTCGCGGCGATCCGCGGCTACGCGGAGCTGCCCCGGCGCGGCGGGACCGAGCTGCCGGAGTCGGCCGCCTACTCCCTCGATCGGATCGAGTCCGCCGCCACCCGGATGACCTCGCTGGTCGAGGACCTCCTCCTGCTCGCCCGCCTCGACGAGGGCCGCGACCTCGAGAAGGAGCCCGTCGACCTGACGCTGCTCGTGATCGAGGCGCTCTCGGACGCGCACGCCGCGGGCCCCGACCACGAGTGGGACCTCGAGCTCCCCGAGGAGCCGATCGAGATCCGCGGCGACGGCTTCCGGCTGCACCAGGTGGTCGCCAATCTGCTGCGGAACGCGACCGTGCACACGCCCCCCGGCACCCGGGTCGTGGCGGCGCTCGCCGAGGAGGTGTCGGAGGGGCGGCCGATCGCGGTCGTCACGGTCACCGATTCCGGCCCGGGCATCGCGCCGGAGCTGGTGCCGGTGCTGTTCGAGCGCTTCGCCCGCGGCGACTCCTCCCGAGCGCGCACGACCGGATCGACGGGGCTGGGCCTGGCGATCGTGGCGGCGGTCGTCGACGCCCACGGCGGGCGCGTCCTCGTCGCGTCCGAGCCGGGGCGCACGAGCTTCCGCGTCGAGCTGCCGGCGGGCTGAGGGCCGGGAGGGCGGTCTCCCGCCGCCCGCCCTACACCGAGACGCCCAGCCGGCGGCGCGCGTCGTCGAGGGTCCGCACCACGGCGACCACCTCGTCGAGCGGGTGCAGCGGCGACTCGGTGCGCCCCTCCGTCACGTACTGCGCGACGTGCAGCGCCTCCCAGGCGAGGCCCTCGCCGCCCTGGAGCGGCGTCTCGTCGATCCACGACCCGCTCTCGGAGCCGCGGGTGAGCGTCACGCCGCCCGGCGTCCAGAACGACGGGTGCACGTCGATCCGCCCCGCCCGCCCCGCGACGCTCGCCGCGTGGCGGGTGTCGGCCAGCACGGTCGAGGTGGCCACCGACTGCACCCCGTGCGCGTGGCTGCCGACGATCGTCGCGGTCGCGTCGACGCCGGTCGAGGTCATGCTGCCGGCGACGACGGTGCTCTGCGGGGTGCCCGCCACCATCGAGACGAAGGAGGAGGCGTAGACGCCGACGTCCAGCAGGCCGCCGCCCGCGAGCGCCGGGTCGAAGATCCGGCTGGAGGGGTCGAAGTCGAAGGCGGCGCCGAAGTCGGCCGAGACGACGGCGGGCGCGCCGACCGCCCCGTCGGCGAGCAGCTGCCGCACGACGTCCATGTGCGGCAGGTAGCGCATCCACATCGCCTCCATCGCGAACACTCCGGCGTCGCGCGCGGCGTGCACGATCATCTCGGCCTCGCCCGGGGTCGGCGCGAACGGCTTCTCGACCAGGATGTGCTTGCCCGCGGCGATGGCGAGCAGTGCCTGGCGGGCGTGTTCCGAGTGCGGGGAGGCGATGTAGACCACGTCGACCTCCGGATCCTCGACCACGGCCTCGTAGCCGGCCGAGGCCCGCTCGATCCCGAACCGGCTCGCGAACCGCTCCGCGCGCTCCAGCGAGCGGGAGCCCACCGAGACCACGCGCTGCCGGGTGTGCTTCTGCAGCGCCTCGACGAACGAGCCGGCGATCGAGCCGGGCGCGATCACCCCCCAGCGCAGGACGGGGGAGTCGAGGAGGGAGGGGAGTCGGGGCTCGGGGAGCGTCAGTGCCATGCGTCCACGCTAGGGCCCCGTGCCCGGCGGGGGCGAGGGGGTGCGCGGCGGTCCCCTAGGGTGTGACGGCACGCGCAGTCGCGGGCGGAGGAGGACGTCATGCCCGAGTGGTACACCCTGGGCGTTGTCGCCCTCGTGATCGTCGTGGTGGTCGTCGCGATCGTGCGCTTCCGGTTCAACCCGGTGCTGGCGCTGGCCGTGGGAGCCGCCGCGATCGGCCTGCTCACCGGGCTCGGCCCCGTCGACACCGTCTCCACGATGACCACCGGCTTCGGCGAGGTGATGATGGAGGCGGGCCTCCTGATCGGCTGGGGCGTGCTCATCGGCGCGATGCTCAACGAGATGGGCGCCGTCGTCCGGCTCGTCGAGGGCCTGCTGCGCGTCTTCGGCCGCCGCGGGATCCCCTACGCGCTGGGCCTCTCCTTCGCCACCTACCTGCAGACGATCTTCGTCGACGCGCTGATCGTGATCGCGGCCCCGCTCGCGCGCCGGATCGCGCCGCGGCTGGGGCGCGCGGGCACCGGCATCGTCGCCGTGACCTTCGCCGTCGGGCTCGAGACGGGCATCGTGATGATGGTGCCGGGCTTCGCCGCGGTCGCGCTCGCGGGGCTGCTCGGAGTGCCGCTGGGCGTGATGATGCTCGGCGGATTCGCGGTGGTGGCGCCGACGGTCGTGGTCACGATCCTGCTGATGTCGCTCGCGTTCCGCCTCGGCTTCTGGGACCCGGCGCGCGACGAGCAGCTGGTCGTGCGCGACGACACGACCGGGCTCGCGACGGTGGGAGCGTCGCCCGATGCGGACGGCGGACGGCTGCCGTCGTTCGGCGCGCGGGGGCGCGGCGGGGCGTCCTCGGGCGGAGCCGGAGCGGTGTCGGGCGGCTCGTCCGGCTCGTCCGTCGAGGACGCGGCGGGTCCCGCTGAGGCGCAGGACGCCCACGCCGCCCGCGAGCGCCCGCTCCTGCTCCTCTTCGCGCCCATGCTCCTCGCCCTCCTGCTCATCGCCGCGCAGGCGGTGCTCACCGTCTCCGGGATCGAGCTGCCGGTGCTGCAGTTCCTCGGGAACCCCGTCATCGCGCTCCTCCTCGCCGTGATCGGCACCGGAGTGGTCGGCCGGTCCACCGTGGGAACCGCGCGGATGGAGAAGGCGGTCGCCAAGGGCTTCCAGGACGGCGGGCAGATCTTCCTGCTCACCGGCGTCGGCGGGGCGCTCGCCGCGGTGATCGCGCAGGGCGACCTCGGCGAGATCCTGAAGGGCTACTTCTCGACCTCGGCGACCGCGCCGCTGCTGCTCGTCTGGGTGATGGCGGCCGTGCTGCACATCGCGGTCGGCTCGGTCACGCTCTCGGCGATCACGGCGGCCGGAGTCGTCGCGCCGGTCGCCGCGACACTCGGCCTCGACCCTCTGCTGATCGCGCTCGCCGCGGGCTCCGGCGCGCTGTTCTGCATCCACGTCACCTCGAACACCTTCTGGCTGCTGCAGAGCTTCCTCGGCCAGTCGGTCCGCGGCGCCCTCAAGTCCGTGACCGTCGGCGTCTCCCTCGCCTCCGTCCTCGCGCTCGGCGCCACGCTCGTCCTCTCCCTCTTCCTCTGACCGGGCCCTCCTTCCTCCTCTCGCCGGATGCCACTCGGGCACTCGAGTCGCCGGGCGAGGCGTACCGAGGAGGCATCTCGCGGAGCTGACCCGGCCGACACGTGACGGAAACATGGAGCCTCTCTCTTCCTGAGAGGGTTCACATCCGATTCGGAGATCCAGACGCCGACGGGGGCCCGATCCGTTCCGTCACGCCTCGACAAGGGAAGAACACCGCTTGAGATCTCGAACCGCCCTCGCCTCCGGATGCGCCGCGCTCGCGCTCGCCGCCGGCGGCCTCCTGGTCGCCCCGCCGGCGACCGCCACGACCGCAGCACCCGCCGACTACACCCGCGTGGACATCGTGCGTCCGCCGTCCGCTCCGATCGCGGTGCCGACCAGCTACCCGCAGCAGACCCCGCTGACCGAGGTGCCCGTCGACCCGACCGACGCCTCGCTCCTGCGCGGAGTCACCCCCTACGACGCCATCGCGCCTCAGCTGAACGCGCTCGCCGCCCGCTCCGACCGGGTCTCGACCCAGGTGGTCGGGAAGTCCGGCCTCGGCCGCGACATCTACCTGGTCACCGTCACCGCCCCCGAGACCGAGGCCGAGACGGCTCAGCAGGCCGAGTGGCGCGACCGGCTCAAGTACGAGCCCGCCGCCGCGGCCGCCGACGCCGAGCTGCTGGACGGCTACAAGGTGCCGGTCTGGTTCAACGGCAACATCCACGGCAACGAGTGGGAGGGCAGCGACGCGATCCTCGAGTACATCGAGGGCGTCGCCACCGCCGAGGACGCGGAGACCGAGGCGCTGCTCGAGGGCAACCGCCTCTACTTCACCGTCACCAACAACCCCGACGGCCGCGCCCTCGGCCAGCGCGCCGTCGCCGCGGGCTACGACCCGAACCGCGACATGATCACCGGAGCCACCAGCGAGGCGGCCGTGATCCGCGACCTCTCGAGCGTGCTCCAGCCCACGTACTTCATCGACATCCACGGCTACACCGGGATCCTCCAGGTCGAGCCCTGCGGCCCGCCGCACGGCGAGAACTACGAGTACGACCTCTTCCTCCCGCACGCGTACGCGACCGCGCTGGAGATCGAGCGCCGCGTCGTCGAGGCCGACGTGCCCGGCAACACCTACCTCGCCGAGGACGGCAGCGCCACGACGGAAAACACCGGGAAGATCCTCATCCCCTACCGCGACATCCGCGCGGGCTGGGACGACTGGCCTCCCATCTTCGCCCCGCAGTACGTCGCCTTCCAGGGCGCGATCACCAACACGGTGGAGCTTCCGCTCGGCCGCACGGCCAACAGCACTCCGGAGGAGATCGCCCAGGGCCAGGCCAACGCGGACATCGACGTCGAGGTCGCCGGGATCGTCATGGACGCCTCCGTCGACTACATCGAGGCCAACCGCGACGCGCTCCTGAGCAACCAGGTCAGCATCTTCGAGCGCGGCGTCACCGGCGCCCCCGCCGTCGAGATCCCCGCCGACGTCTCCGCGGCCGACCTGCCCGCGGGCGTGCCGACCGAGTGGACCGAGATCTGGGACGAGACCGACGTCTACACGACCGAGTACCCGCGCGCCTACGTCATCCCCGTCGACGGCACGCAGCGCTCCGTCTCGGACGCCGAGACCCTCGTCGCGCAGCTGCTCGCCCACGGCGTCGAGGTGTCGCGGACCACGGCCGCCACGAGCGTCGGAGGAGTCTCCTACCCCGCGGGCACCTACCTGGTCGACATGCACCAGTCGGTCCGCGGCCTCGCCAACGTCCTCCTCGCCGACGGCAGCGACATCTCGAGCCGCGTGCCCGAGATGTACGACGTCTCGGCCTGGAGCCTCTCGCTCCTCTGGGGCGCCGACGTGCAGGCGATCGGCTCCACCACCGACGCCCTCCCGGCCGTCGGCCTGGAGCCGGTGACCGCCGTGGCTCCGGTCGGCTCCGTCCCGGCAGGCGCCGACTACCTCGCCTTCGAGCCGCGCGGCGTCCTGGAGTACCAGGCCGTCAACGCGCTGCTGGCCGACGGCGTCGCCCTCGAGCAGTTCGAGGACGGCACGATCGCCCTCCGTGCAGACGCCGCCGGGTTCGCGGCCGCCGAGGGAGCCGCCGCCGCCTTCGGCGTCGACTTCACGGCGACCACCGCCGACCGCGTGCGCGCCGAGGACGGGAAGGCGCTCGACGCCCTCCGCGTCGCCTACTCCGGCACGAACGAGGACCGCGACGCGCTGGCCAAGCTCGGCTTCGCCGACGCGGTCGCCGTCGACGCGGCCGCGCTCACCGCGGGCACCGCGACCCTCGAGAGCGCCGACGTGCTCTACGTGGGACGCGCCCTCTCCTTCACCCCGGAGCAGGCCGCAGGCCGCACCGTGGTCGAGGAGTTCCTCGCGGCGGGCGGCGACGTCGTCGGCCGCGGTGGCGCTGGAGCGGCCTTCATGTCCGACTTCGGCCTGGCCGAGCTGACTGCGCAGACCGGCACGAGCGGCTCCAACGGCATCGTCTCGGTCGAGACGCCCGGCGGCGGAGTCCTCGGCGACTACCCGCAGGACACCGCGTTCGTCTCGCCGGCACTGTGGTTCGCCGGCTTCGACGAGTCGGTCGCGGTCGAGCAGAGCTACTCGGAGGACGGCACGTTCGTCGCCGGGCACTGGGTCGACTCCGAGGGTCAGTCCCGGAGCGACGCGGCCGGGCAGGCCTCGGCCGTCTCGTTCTCGACGGAGTCGGGCACCGAGGGCTTCCTCTTCGGCACCTCGCCGGTGTTCCGCAACCACCCGGTCGGAGCGTTCAGCGACGTCGCCCGGGCGCTGCTCGCCGTGGCGCCGGAGGGCGCCGCCGTCGAGCTGCCGGGGACTTCGGAGCCCACGCCGACGCCGGAGCCGACCGGCTCACCGGAGCCGACCGCGACTCCCGAGCCGACGGCGACGCCCGAGCCCACCGCGACGCCCGAGCCCACCGCGACGCCCGAGCCGACCGTGAGCCCCGAGCCCACGTCGACCCCCGAGCCCACGTCGACCCCGGAGCCCACGTCGACCCCGGAGCCCACCGTCGTGCCGACGGCCGGACCGACCGCCACGGCCGCGCCGATCACCGCACCGACCGGCCCCGGCGGCCTCCCCTCCACCGGAGTGGAGACCGGCTCCTGGCTGCTGCTCTCGGGAGGTGCTGTCGCCCTCGGCCTCGGCTCGCTCCTGATCGCCCGCAGCCGTCGCCGCGAGGACCAGGAGGCCTAGCCTCCGCCTTCGGGGAGGGATCGGGCGCCCGCCGCCCGGTCCCTCCCCGTTCCCGTTCCCCG